>JBFJPA010000315.1:0-6080 GCA_041617355.1 Longimicrobiales bacterium | reverse complement strand
GTGACGGGCATGGCCACGTTGCTTACGCCCAGGTGCGCCACGGCGAGGCTGACCATGATGCCCTGGGTCGCCTCCGGCGAAAGGGCGCGGCCGGCATCGTCCACGAGGTAGATCACTTCACCGCCCGGATCGATCCAGAGACCGAGCTCCGCATCGATGGAGCGCACGATTCCACCCAACCGCCGCAGCGCGTCGTCGAACTCGTGCTCGCTCCGCGACAGCCGCCCGGGTGCGGCGTACGCGTCCAGACTGACGGCCTCGACACCAAGCGCGCCCAGCAAGCCGGGCAATACTTCGACCGTCGTTCCATACGCGAAATCGATGACCATCGTGAATCCGCGCGACGCGATCAGCTCGCGATCGACCTCGCTCAAGAAATGCTCGTAATAGCCTTCGACGACGCGCGCCGGGAAATTGATGTCACCGGTGCCTTCCGGTCCGGCGCGCGAGAAGTCTTCTCGCGCGAACAGCCGCTCGATCCCTTGTGTCTTGCCAGGCGGCAAATCGCGCCCATCGGCGTCGAAGAAGAGAATGTCGACGACTTTACCGTCGAACGGCGAGCGTCGTACGTGGATACCGCCCACCTCGCGCCCGTGGTTCACGGCATGCCGTACGACCGGGATCGGCATCTGCCGGAGGTCTTCCACGTTCACGCCCGACGATGTGAAGCCGGCCATTAAGGCGCGGTTGATCATGCGCGATGCGCGGTCGGAGTCGCGCGACGTCGCCACGAACGCGCCCTTGCCGAGCGTCGAACCGTACGCGCCACCCAGGCGTGCCGCCATTTCCGGCGTGATCTCCAGATTCGGCACCCCACTCACGCGCGCATTGTTGAACAGGCTGCGCTCCCACGCCTCGCCCCAGATCAGCGAGTGCGCCAGCGCGGCCCGCTCTTCCACGACCTTCTCCGGCCAGATCTTCACGTTCGGTCCGACTACGGCGAAATCGCCGACCTGCGCACCATCCGAGACGATGCACTTCTCCCGGATGATCGCGCCCGTGCCGACCCGCACATCGCTCGCGCAAACCGATTCGCTCAAGCGCGCATTCGCGCCGATCGTGCAGCCATCCCACAGCACCACATCGCGAAGCTCCACGCCGTCGCCGATCCGACAGCCGGCCCCCACGACCACGTCTTGCAACACCGCCTTGGCGCCGACCTGCGCGTTCCGACCCAGGATCACCATCCCCCGCGTCGTCGCCGAGCCCTCCAGCGCGGCGCCCCGCTCGCCCCAGACGACCGCGTCTCCCTGCTCACGACGCTCGCCGGCCAGCTCCAGAATCACACGCCCGCTCAACACATCTTCATGGGCACGACGGTACTCGTCGATGTTGCCGATATCCCGCCAGTACCCGTGCGCCATCGATCCGAACAACCGAGCGCCGTCGCGCAGCATGGCCGGAAACAGGTCTTTCGAGAAATCCACGTTCGTTTTCGGCGTGACCCGCTCCAACGCACGTGGCTCCAGAATGTAGATTCCCGTGTTGATCGTATCGCTGAAGACCTCGCCCCACGTGGGCTTTTCCAGGAACCGCTCGATGCGACCGCTCTCCTGATCGACGATCACGATGCCATAGGCGAGCGGGTTCTCGACGGGCGTCAGCAGAATGGACGCTTCGGCCTCGCGGGCCTCATGCTCGTCCAGGGCCTTGCGCAAATCGAAATCGGTGAGAACGTCACCGCTGATCACGAGCACGCGCTCGCCGGCAATGAGGTCGCCTGCGTTGCGCACGGCCCCCGCCGTTCCGTAGTCAGCGTCCGCCGTGACGTATCGCATACGCACTCCAAAAGTGGAGCCGTCTCCGAAGTGCGATGTGATGTGTTCAGGCTGGAAATAGAGGATCGATACGATGTCCGTGATCCCATGACGAACGAGCAGCGCGACGATGTGCTCCATCATCGGCCGGTTCGCGACCGGGACCATGGGCTTCGGTCGATTGATCGTGAGTGGCTTCAGCCGAGTGCCGAAGCCGCCGGCCATGATGACGGCTTTCATCTTGCTGTCGAGGGACGAGGGCCCGCCTTCGCGGGCCGCGTAAACGAGGCGGCAACGCCAAGCTATGCGGCCGTGGCAGGACGGGCAAACGGGCGTTGTAGCCCCCCCGGCACGGGGGGTGTGGTGCGCGCCCCACGGCAGATGAGGCGCCGTCGCCTCCTGTGGGCGAGAGCGTTCCCGCCAGTCGGCGAGGACCTCCCGCCCCCGCCGTGTCCGGGAATCGCCTGATGGCGGGCGACGAAAGGGGTCCGGTGAAGGGTCCTGGCTCGAAAGAGAAAGCCGAGTCGATTCTGCGCGAACTGCCCTCCGTGGTCGGGGCGTTCGTGCGCGAGGACGTGAGCGGGCAGCCGCGCGAGATCCATCTCCTGGTGCGGCCGGGTCCGGAGCCGCGGCATTTGGCGCGGGATGTCCGATCGTTGTTGGAAGAGCGTCTGGGCGTGCCGATCGATCAGCGCATCATCAGCATTGCGCAGTTGGCGCGGGACCCCGCGGCTGCCTCGTTGAAGGAAGAGGAGGCCGCCCGCGCCGAGGCGAGTGCTGCGCTGGAGCCACCCGCGGAATGGCGACTCCGCTTCGAGGCTTGCGAGAGCCGGGTGAGCGGCGGCCGTGTACACGTGCGCGTCGAGCTGGTCGAGGGCGAGGAACGGTACGTCGGCGAAGCGAGCGAGCTGGACGCCGGCGCGGGACGCATGCGAGCGGGCGCGGCGGCCGCGCTGGAAGCCGCGGTGGTCGCCTGCAGCGGACGCGCACGTTTCGCCCTGGAGGGTGCCGCCATCGTGCAGACCGCCGACCGCGCGTACGTCCTGGTGACCGCGACCGTGACCGCGCCCGCCCTGGGCCGGCGCTCCATCTCCCTGACCGGGGCACAGGCACTCGACGATGAAGCGGAAACGGCGGCTGCGCTGGCAGCGCTGAAGTCCGCGAACCGGGTGCTGGGCCTGATCCGGGAAACGGACGACGCCCAACCCGTGAGCGCCGGGCCGCGACTCAGGCGACGGTAAAGAGCGTGCTCAGGGCCCGGACCGTACGCGGCCGGCCCGGGACCGGAAGCACGACGCGCCGCCCGACCAGATCGTTCAGGACATCATCGACCACGACGCGGTCGAGATCGAGCGCGCTGGCCAGACCGTCGTCATCGGCGAGACCCGATCGCTCGATGAGGGTCCAGGCCGCATGCTCGACGGTGTCCGACAATCCCAACAGCGTGAACCCGACCTGCTGGATCTCGGCGACGAGAGCGAGGCCGTGCCGTTCGAGCACGGTCTCGATGGGCTCGCGGTGCTGCTCGCCGAGGCCGCGCGCGACGAAGTAGGCGTCGGCCGGTCGATCCTCGGCGAGGAACCGTTGCAGCAGCTTGGCGACGGCCTCGTCGGCACAGCTATAGTCGAGGACGACGACCTGCGTGAAGTCGAGGACGGAGACGCACGACTCGCCGAGCTCGCCGAGTTGGCTCTCGATGCCCAGTCGAAGCGCACGACCGGTGGGCCGTGTGACGAGGTGAGAGTACAGCGTCGCCACCGACCGCTTCACCATGGTCGACAGATCGAACGAGAACGGAACCAGGTGGTGATGCGGATTCACGAGATCTTCCCCTGTCCGAGCGTCGTCGTCGCGAACAGGTCACCGGCTTCCTCGACGCGGGCCGGCAATACGATGCCGATCTGCGATCCCGGAAGGTAGGGCAGGTCCCGCTCGAGGCGCGGCGAATCATCCCAGTCGGGCACGTCGGCAATCCGTGCGGTTCCGCTCCGGACCGAGACGCGGCCACCCCAGCGCGCGACCTGCTTGCGAATCTGTTGCAGGCCTTGACCACGGCCGGGATCGTGGAATCGGGTCTGCCCGTGCCGAAAGGCGGCCTCGAGGGCCGCGGCATCGCCGAAGGCGACGTGTTCGCCCGGGTAGCGTGCGGCGTGTGCGGCCGCCAGCGATTCGCGGAACCCGATGCCGCGATCCATCACGGCAATGACGACCACCTTCCGACCCAGACGCTTGGTCCACTTGTAGGTCTGAATCGCGACCCAGCCGGGTGCTTCGGCGTGCTCGATGATGTTCTGGCAGACTTCCGACAGGATGACGCTGAACTGGAACGCTTCGCGCAACGGGTAGTGCAGCTGACGCGTGAGGATCGCCATGCCGCGTGCATTGACGAGGTCGACGACGGCGTGGACGTCCGCGTGTGAATTGATCGACGTGAGCTCGAGCAAGACGTCAGACGGGCCGTCAGCGTGCGAGCGACGTTGCGTGCCGATCATCTCGAACACGCTGCGCGCGTGGTCGAAGAAGTTCATGCGGCCCAGGTAGCTGATCACATCCGGATTCTCGGGCAGCCGCAAGAGCGGCAGCTCGTTGCCGTGGACCGCGACGGTGCCGACGACGAGCAGGCCGACCATTCCGTACGGGTCGAACCAGCGCGCGTGCTGCGCGTCGAACAGGATGCGTTCGTCGGAGTCGCCCTCCAGTCCTTTGACGACCGGGTCGAACGCGCGCTCATCGAGCGAAGCCGGCAGCGTAACGACTCTCAAGATGCGATCCGTCCGAGCAAATGGTGATGCAATCCGGTCGCGCCCCTGTGTTCGACATTGCGGGCGGCGGCTCGGTTCGCCGACTCGATGGCGGCGCGCAGGCTGGCGCCGCCCAACAGGCCGAGGAAGCAGGTCGCACCCCAGACATCGCCGCAACCGGTCGGGTCGCCGTCGCGGCTTCCGCCGGCGGGCGCGATGTGCTCGCTCGTCACGGCCGCCGGCCTGACCAGCGGCCGCGTGACGATCGCGGCGCGCCGGCTTCGGCGCAACGCCTCCACGGCAGCCTCACCGCCCCAGGCGACGTACGCAGCGCCGCGGCTGCCCAACGTGACGAACAGAACGCGCAACTCCTCACCCACCACGTCGGCCGCAAAGCGCCACGGATCGCCCCAGGCATCGGCGAGCAGCGTCAATTCATCCTCGTTCACCTGTGCGACGTCGAAGCAGCGCAACCACTCTCGCCAGGCGGCGAGCGGTCGCGGCGTACGCAGTCCGGTCGCGTCGATGCCCAGCAGGATCGAGTGCAGGTCGGCGTAGATCGGGCCATCGAACGCGAGACGCAGCCGAGTCGCGGCGTCCAAGTCCAACTCGAAGCCGGAGATGAAGTTGATGTAGAGCGCATCGAGATCGGACACCACGGGCTCGAGCTCGGGCCAGCTCCAGGGCGAGACGCCGCCCGTCAATCGCTCGCAGCGACGCTCCTGGTCCTGATAACGCAGTTCGACCCGGTTATTGGGCTCGGGCACGACACGCAGGCCGGACAGGTCGAGGCCGGGCAACGCGTGCAGGAACTGCCGAGCCCGCGCTTCGAGGTCGCGTCCGATTCTCACGATCGGCCGAACCGTCCAACCGGGCGGCGCCGCCGCCACGGTGGCGGCGAGGGCATAGGCGATGCCGCCCCACTCCTCGATCGGCTCCTTGCGTCCGTCACGTGCAAAAATCCGATCCCACACCATCGTGCCCAGCACTCCGAGCGTCGGCATCTTCTCGACCTCAGACGACGCCGTAGGTCTCCTTCTTGAACACTGCCGCGGCACCGATCACACCGGCCGTACCCGGCAGTTTGCCGGACACGATCTGGCAGCGTTCCTCGGCACTCTTGAACGCCCGGCGTCGCACTTCCGCGCGCAACGGCACGAAGAGCTGGTCACCCGCCCGTGTCACGCCACCGGCGATCACGACCATTTCGGGGTTCAACACGTTGATGATGTTGGCGACACCGGCGCCGAGGATCTTCGCGGTGTCGCGCATGACTTCGTTGGCGTAGGGGTCGCCGAGGACGACGGCTTCGTAGACGGTCGCGGCCGTGACATTCTCGAGCCGGCCGCTGACGAGGGCCGGGAGCAACGACTCCGTCCCGGCTTCGAGGCCTTCCACGGCACGGGCCGCAATGGCCGGGCCCGATGCGTACGCCTCGAGACAGCCGTAATTGCCACATTTGCACTTGCGGCCCGTGGAGTCGATCGTCATGTGGCCGATCTCGCCGGCGCCGCCCGTAGAGCCGCGAAAGATGGTGTTCTGGTAGATGATGGCGCCCCCGACGCCGGTGCCCAGCGTGACC
>JBFJPA010000314.1:0-6104 GCA_041617355.1 Longimicrobiales bacterium | reverse complement strand
CAGCGTGGACGCCGCCCTCGATGCCGTCGCGGCCGCGCGGGTGTGTGATGCGGCCGCCATCGAGCTGGTGGATGACCTGATTCTCGAGCTGGCCCGGCGTTCACCGATCCACGGCAAGCTGGCGACGGCGCTGGTCGGCAAGCCCGGCGCGTTGCTCTGGGTCGAGTTCTACGGAGACTCGCCGGCCGAGGCGATTGCGGCGGCCGAGCGGCTGGAGGAAGCCTGGTCTCGGTCCCGCGCCGCGGCCGCCGTCGTGCGTGCGGATACGACGCAGTCGCTGCGCCGATTCCGCGAGCTGCGCAAGGCTGGTCTGGGACTGCTGACTGCAGCAGGGCAGGGGAGTGAGCGATCACTCGCATTCGTCGAAGACACGGCCGTCGATCCTGCGCGACTGCTCGAATACACGCGCCGGTTCCGCACCATCCTCCGCAGCCATGGACTGCGCGCCGGCTTCTACGGCCACGCGTCCGCCGGCTGTCTGCACATCCGCCCGTTCATGGACCTGCGTCAGCCGGGCCGCGTCGGCACGCTGCGCGCCGTGGCCGAGGAGGTCGCGGCCCTGGTCAGCGAGTTCGGCGGGATGAACAGCAGCGAGCACGGTGATGGCCTGGTCCGCGCCGAGTTCAGCCGCCGACTGTTCGGTGACGCGCTCTACGACGCCATGCGCGAAGTGAAGCGACTCTTCGATCCGGATGCGCGACTGAACCCGGGTAAGAAAGTCGATCCGCCGAGCATGACGGATCACCTGCGTGACGCGGGCATCGCGCCGGCGCACCCGCTGAAAACGCATTTCACGTTTGCCGGACCGGACGGAATGCGTGGCCTGGCCGACCGCTGCGCGCGCATCGGCGCGTGCCGCAAGACGCCGGGCTTCGGCGGGACCATGTGTCCATCGTACATGGCGACCCTCGACGAGGCACATTCGACGCGCGGCCGGGCGAACGCGCTGGTCCACGCACTGTCGTTGCCCGATCCGGCGCGTGCCCTCGGCGACGAGCGCCTGCACGAGATCCTCGACCTCTGCCTCGAATGCAAGGCGTGCAAGACGGAGTGCCCGCTGTCCATCGACATGGCGACCCTGAAGTCCGAGTTCCTCTCGCACTACCACGACGTTCACGGCACACCCATGGGCGCGCGTTTCTTCGGACACGCCCGCTTGCTGAATGAGCTGGGCTCCGTCTTCGCGCCGCTCTCGAACGTGGCGGCGGCGCGTCCTGTGCGCGCACTTCTCGAACGGATCGTCGGCATGGACCGGCGGCGTCCGCTGCAACACTTTCGGCGAAAGACACTGCAGAAATGGTTCGCGCGGCGACGGCGACGGTCATCGGCCGCGAGCCGCGGACGTGTCGTGTTCCTGGCCGATTCGTTTACGAGCTTCACGGAGCCGGAGATCGGCCGGGCGGCGATCGAGTTGCTCGAGGCGGCCGGCTACGACGTCGAGCTGGTGGGGGACGTCTGCTGCGGCCGGGCGCTGATTTCGAAGGGTCTGCTGGCCGACGCGAAGGCCGAACACGCCCGTCTGCTCGACCGGCTCGGACCCGCCGCACAGGCCGGCACGCCCATCGTCGGCTGTGAGCCGTCCTGTGTGTTCACGCTCGGCGATGAGCTGCCCGCACTCGCCAACGGCGATCCAAGGGCCAGCGCGATCGCCGGCAGGGCGAAACTCGTCGATGAGCTGGTTCTCGCCGCGATCGACGACGGCGACCTGCCGCTGCGCAGCGGTCCGGAGCTCGCGGGCCGCCGCATCCTGCTGCACCCGCACTGCCACCAAAAGGCCGCGCGCGGCGTCGCGCCGAGCGTGAGCCTGCTCGAGCGAATCCCGGGTGCCGAGGTCGTCACACTCGACGCCGGCTGCTGCGGCATGGCAGGCTCGTTCGGATTCGAGCGCGCTCACTACGATCTGTCGATGCGGATCGGCGCAATGCGGCTGTTTCCGGCCGTGACTGCGGAGCCGGACGCGATCGTGGCGGCGACGGGCGTGTCGTGCCGGCAACAGATCGCGCACGGGACGGGGCGCACGGCGCTACACCCGATCTCGATCGTGCGACGGGCCGTCGACGTCGACTGACCTCAACGGAAGGCGCCCATGGACACGGGCATCACGGACAGCGTGCTGGTCGCGATCGCCGGGCTGCTCGGCGTCGTCGCGCTCCTGTTCCTCGCCATCACGAAGTTCCGCTGGCACGTCTTTCTGGCGTTGCTCGCACCCATCCTGCTCTTCGCCCTGATTCCGGGGATCGACCGGAAGGCCTTCATCGCGGCGTTCGAGCAGGGCTTCGGCCGGACCATCCAGAGCATTGCCGTCGTGATCGTGCTCGGCTCGCTGCTGGCCGAGGCGCTCAAACACACCGGCGGTATCGAACGCATCACGGTGTCCATGATCCGCCTGGTCGGTCAGCGTCGCATGCCGCTGGCGCTCACGCTGAGCGGCTTCATCATCGGGATCGCGATCTTCTCCGATGTCGGCTACGTCATCCTGAACCCGCTCGTCCATTCGGCCGCGCTCAGCACGGGCATGAACATGAGCGCCATGTCGACCGGCCTGGTCGGCGCGATGCAGCTGACCCATGCGCTCGTGCCGCCGACGCCGGGTCCGCTGGCGGCCGTGGCTCTGGTCGGCGCCGACATCGGAAAGGTGATCCTGTTCGGCTTGATCGCGACGTTGATCGGCTCGCTGGCCGGCTGGGGCTTCGCGATGCTGGCCGGACCACACATCCCTTCGCCGCCGTCGTCGGAGTTCGTCGGCCAGTCGTTCATCGAGCAGGGCAGGGAAGCCGAGCTGCCATCCACCTGGCGTGCGTATGCACCCATCCTGATCCCGCTCGCCCTCATCGCCGGCCAGGGCGTGGCCGCCTTCGCCTTGCCGGAGGAGCACATCATTGCGCGCGCCATGGTCTATCTGGGCTGGCCCGTCGTCGCGCTTTCCATCGGCATCCTGCTCGCGTATCGCAACACGAAGCGCGAGCACGCCGCCGTTCGCACGGGCGACTGGGTCGAAAACGCGCTGCGCACCTCGGCCATGATCATCATCGTGACCGGGCTCGGCGGTTCGCTCAGCCAGATCCTGCGCGAGACGCCCGCCGTCGACGCCATCGCACAGGCCATGGCAGCTACGGGCCTGCCCGCCATCTTCCTGCCCTTCACGCTGGGCGTCATCGGCAACATGATCACCGGCTCCACGACAGTCGGCGTCATCACGGCCGCCTCCATCGCCGCACCGATGATGAGCACGCTCGGTCTCTCGCCCGAAGCCACCATGCTCGCCGGCGCCGCCGGATCCATCATCATCAAGTACGTCAACTCCAGCTATTTCTGGGTCTGTACGTCACTGTCCAAGATGCCGCTGCGCTCTGCCCTGCTCAGTTACGGCGGCGTCACGCTCGTCAACGGCATCGCGGCGATGGCGGTCGTGTACGTCATGTGGGTTGTCGGGTGGATCTAGTTGTCCCGGTGTAGGGTCGGGGGGAGACGGCGACGGCTACAACGGATCAGAAGCGCACGACGAAGGCGAGGCCGAGGCCGCCATCGGGGCCGGGAGCGGGCTCGACGCGCAGCGCCTCTTCCTCGTGCAGGCGAATGACCAGCTTCGCCACGGCCCAGCCGTAGGCGGCGCCGAGCCAGACGTCCGACGCCCAATGCTGCTGTGACGTGATGCGCTGCCACGCCACGGTGCCCGCCAATCCGTAGAGCGCGACACTGGCCGGCGTCCAGTCGACGTGATGTGACAGCACGGCCGCGACCTGGAAGACCGTGGACGCGTGGCCGGACGGAAACGACGTGCCGCCGCCGATCGCGAAGTGGCGGGAGCCACGTCCTTCGCGGGGCCGCTCCCGGCCGACCAGCCGGTTCGTCGCGCCGCGCATCGCGCCCGCGATCCAGTGCGAGTACAAGAGCTCTGTGAAGATCCGCTTCGGCCGATCGAGGCCTGCGGCATAGGATGCGATCGCCGCGCTGGCGTACCAGAAGTTCGTGTTGCCCATCAGCCCGATGGGCTCGAGGAACGTGCCCACGTCGTCGATCTGCTCGAACACTGGTGCATCCAGGTTGCGCAGCGCGAACCGCGTGATGTCCTCGTCAGCCAGGAATAGCAGGCCGCCCACCGCGATCACGCCGCCGGTCACGACCCAGTCGCCTCGGTCCATCCGCACGGGCGCCGACAGCGTCATCCAGAAGTCCCGGCCGAAATCGACCACCGTGCCGCCGAAATCGCGGGCCGGCTCGAGCAGGTCCGCGGCGTCCCGCGACCGGGCCGGCGCGGACCCGTGGCCCGCCTGCGCCTCGAGGGGGTTGGCGCCCGCGGCCAGCAGTGCGAGAAGGATGAACGTTCGACAGGTACGGGTCACGACCATCGGCAGGAAGCCCTCCGAACCGGCCTCGTCGAGATTGAAGTGTCGCCCGCATACCCAACGGTGCGGACCGCGTAACGGTTCGGCAGCGGGCCGCCCCGAGCCGCGGATGCCCCGCGATGTTGTCGAAGCGGCGGTCAGACGATCATTCGATGTCCGCTGGCCCCGATGGCCGGTGGTCAGGAACCCGATGACGAGCACAGGAACCATGTCTCGCTTGACTGTTGTCGTCGCTCTTGCCCTCGCCTCTGCCGGGTGCGTCCGGACCAGCACCATCGCGCTCGCGCCCGGCCAGGCGCATCCGGCCGTTCCCCAAAGCGAGGTTTTCGTCTTCCTCGCCGAGAAAGACGTACCCGGTCCGTACGAGAAGCTCGCCCTCATCACGGCCGAAGCCGCCACCGGCTGGACCGACGAGCGCCAGATGGTCGATGCGCTCAAGAAGAAGGCCGGCAAGATGGGCGCGAACGGCATCATCCTCGGCGACATCCGCGAGCCCTCGGCGGGCGAGAAGATCGCCGCGGCCGTGCTGAACGCGGAAGCGATGCGCCAGGGCGAAGCGGTCGCGATCCGGTTCGCGCCGCAGAGAAACTAACGGCGGACGGCCCGCCTCCCAACGGCCGGCTACCGTTGCGTAGCCGTGCGTCAGGAGGATTCCGACGAGGCAGCGGGTCCATCCCGATGGCGCGCATCGGACCGCCTGCCCACCCTGGAAGGAAGCCGGCGTCACGGCCGGCATCGACCGGGGACTGGAGGCGACCATGCGCGAGGAACTCCGCCGTGTCGGGTTCGAAGGTCTCATCGCCGGGTTGATCGGATACGCGGCCATTGTCGTGTTCTTTGGCGCGTTCAACCTGATCGAGGGGCGCTCACCGTTCTTCACTGCAGCCTTGCTCGGATCCGTGCTGACGGGTCGGGAGCTGCCCACCGTGGCCGGAATCGATGCCGGATCGGTGCTGGCTTGGAATGGGCTGCACATGATCGTGTTCGTGGTTCTGGGCGTGATCTCGGCCCGAATTGCGGTTGCGGTCGAGCACTCGCCGCGCACGTTCTGGGGCGCGTTCCTGCTGGGTGTATTCGGCTTCATCCTGGCGACCGCGATGATGTACGCGTTCGCGGAGGGTCTCGGACAGGTCGTCCCGTTCTGGGCGATCGCGGTGGCGATGCTGGTGGCGACCGGAGGCATGCTGGCCTACCTGCTCCGTTCGCACCCGCGGCTGCGCTGGGAGCTCCGTCACCTCGACGAGATCGATGAAGCCGATGCGCGGGGTCTGACGCACCTCTGACGCGCACGCGAAACCGTGCCCGGCGGGACGACGCTTTCGCCGGGCCGTAGCGCCGATGGCGCCTGCGTACTACATCACGCGACGACGATTCTCGGGGAGGCGCGTGATGCGAATCGCGATCGTGGGCGCAGGCGGTGTGGGCGGATACTTCGGCGGGCGCCTCGCGCTGGCCGGCCATGAGGTCACGTTCATCGCGCGTGGCACGCACCTGGAAGCGATCCGCCGCAGCGGTCTTCGCGTCGACAGCATCGACCGTAACTTCATCATCTCTCCGGCGCAGGCTACAGACGACATAGAGAGTGTCGGTCCCGTGGATGCCGTCCTCGTGGCCGTGAAGAGCTGGCAACTGCCTGATGCCGCCGTCGCCATGCGACCGCTCGTCGGGCCGGACACCGTCGTGCTCCCCTTGTTGAACGGCGTCGAGGCCGCGGACCAGTTGGGTGCGGTGCTCGGGACCGGCCACGTGCTCGGCGGT
>JBFJPA010000313.1:0-6117 GCA_041617355.1 Longimicrobiales bacterium | reverse complement strand
GGGCCCGACGCCGATGCCAACGCCGCGCGGGGGCGCGGGAATATCGATCTTCCCCAAATGGAAGGTGATGTTGAGCCGGTCGAGGAACGCCTGGGACCAGCGCCAGGCGAGATCGATCGGGCCCGGCAGGTCGAAGACCGAGCGCGCGTGTTCAGGCACTGGCGGCACGAGGGTCTCCGGCGCGGCTGCCGTCGCGCGCGGCGTCAGCGCCGCCATCAGGATGAGCAGGGCGATGCCGGCAAACCGGATACGGCGCAACACGACGCGGCTCGAGCCCCGCCGGCGGCCCTCATCGAGCACCGCTTCGACGCGTGCATGCAGACCCGAACGTCGCGCCATGGCGACGGCCGTGGCCGGAACGCGCAACTCGCGCAGCCCGCGCGCCAGACTGACCAGCTCGGTCGCGTAATCCGACGGCCGCGCCCCTGCCGCGAGCACTTCGTCGTCACAGGCGAGCTCGCGCTCCACACGCATGCGGTTCGCCGCGACCCAGGCGAGCGGATTGAACCAGTGCAGTGCGCACAGGATGTCCGCCATCAGCTGGGCGACGACATCGCCGCGGCCGATGTGCGCCAGCTCGTGGCGCGCGACCGTGTCCAGCCTCGCTGCCGTCCAGGACAATGCTCCCGCGGGCAGCATCAACACGGGATGTGCGATCCCCCATGTCGCCGGCATCGCATCCGCCGCACCCAGGAGAACGCGCAGTCGTCCGATGCCGCGCTGCCGGGCTACCCGCAACACGGCCGTGCCCAACGCCGAATCCGTGACATCGCGCAGTCGGCCCGCCGACAGCCGATCCTGCGCCGTCGTCACCGCAACTCGCATCAACAGTCCCGCCGCGACGACGGCCCAGATTCCGAACAACACGAGCCACACGGATGGCAGCAGTGCGAACGGTCCCGACACGGCGTCAGGCTGAATCGCGACCACGGCCGGAGTCCCTTCGAACGGCGTCGGGACCGGTGCGCCCGCAGCCCGACCGCTCCCGCGCGGCGCATGCGACACACCTTCGCTCACGTCCGGTCGAGGCACGACGACGAGTTTCGGTGCAACGGCCGGCGCGACGACCACCACCGGCTCCGCCGCGAACACGTACCCGGCCGGGCTGGCCGGCGAAGACAGCCACGGTGCCCCGAACTCGAGCCGCGGAACGACCAACGACATCAGCGGAAGCACCAGCGAGACCACGACCGCAGTCGTCCAAATGCGATGCCGCGTCGCCGCCGACCCGCCCCGCAGCAGCCACGTGGCAGCAGCGGCCGTGAGCAGGATGAACACGACCCGGGCCACCACCCAGACCAGTCCGACCGTCACCCAGTCCGCCAATCCCGCGATTGCGCTCATCGCCCCCTCCCGCGCGCACGATCGATCAGGTCCGCGATTCGCTTCAGTTCCTCGTCACTCAGTTCCGTCGACGGCAAATCCAGCAGCGCCGCGACCGTGCGCGACGGCGATCCATCGAAGAACGTCCGCATCAGCCGCTCGAGCGCCGAACGCCTCGCCCGTTCTCGCGGCAACGTCGCTTCGTAGACATAGCGTGGCCCGCTCGCGTCGTGCCGCAAATGGCCCTTCGCTTCCAGCTTCCGCATCATCGCCCGCACGGCCGAATACGACGGCGCGTCCGGCAATCGCTCGAGGACGTCGGACACGCTCGCGCGCCCGAGCGCGTACACGGCATCCATGATCTGCCGTTCCCGCCGGGTCAGGTGTACGTGGGGCTCTTTCGGCATCGGACTGCTCCGCGGTCACGGGGTGCTACCCTTGTAGCAGGCTGCTACAGAAGTAGCATCCGCGGGCCGCGTGGACAACCGGGGCGGGACGAACGGAGGAGAGGCCGGGGCGGGTGTGGGGCGGCGGCGGGGCGGGTAACAGGGGGGCCTCGTGGCCGCATCCGGCAGGCTCTCGCTCCGTCGCGGCACGGCAACCGCGGCTCAGCCGCTTTCACAGCGGCGCTTCAGTCCCTGTGCCTCGAGGTCGACGTATCGGCGCGACAGCTCGCCGTAGATGCGCCGAATGAGCGGGGCCAGCCAGCCCTCCCACGCGAGGCTGAGCGTGACCCGCGCGCCGCTCTCGGCCACCTCGATGGAATGTCCCGCCACGCTGTGCAACCCGACGCCGTCGTGTCGCCATACGAAGGAACGACCGGGCTCGACCGATTGGACGGTCCAGACCACGACCGGCAAGCGGGGCTGCCGGATCCGGACGCGCGTGCCGGGCGCCAGCGGGCCGGTGTCCAATCGCTCCAGCCGGGTCATCGACTCCGTCCACTCCGGCCAACGCTCGACGTCGGTCAGGATCGACCAGATCCGGTCCGCCGGCGCCGCGATGTCGATGGTTCGCTCGATATCCATGTGTCTCGTGCGGTGTCGGGCTCTCGCGAAAATATGTGCGGGCGCTCGGCTCTGCCGCACCCCTCCGCTGGATGGTGTCGGAACGCGCCCTCGCGGCGGTTGCCGCGCCGCGTATCTTGTCCCTATGCGCATCGTGATTGTGGGCGCCGGCGAGGTGGGCACACACCTGGCCCGGCGCCTGTCGAGTGAGGGTCAGGACGTGGTCCTGATCGAGTCGAATCCGGAGCGGGCGACAACGATCGCGGAGCAATTGGATGTCCTGACGATCCAGGGCAATGGCTCCTCCCTGCCCATCCTCGAGCAAGCCGGCATCCGACGGGCACGCATGCTCCTCGCCGTGACCAGCAAGGATGAGGTCAACGTCCTGGCTTGTCTGGCCGCCTCGCGTTTCGATGTCGAGTTCAAGGTCGCCCGGGTCAGTAATCCGGAGTACTACACGTCGGGCAGCGTGCTCTCGCGCGAGCAGCTTGGCATCGACCTGATGATCAATCCGGAGCGCGAATGTGCGTGGGACACGTTCCAGCTGCTGAACAGCGCCGCGGCGACCGACCTCGTCCCGTTCGGTGATGGCTCGATCCATCTGATCGGTGTGCGCGTCAAGGAAGGCGCGGAGATCGCGTCGAAGTCGCTGGCCGAGATCGACCAGCTGACGAAGCAGTACCATTTCACGACGGTCGGCATCGTGCGCGGCGGCGCGACGGAGATCCCGACGGGGCAGAGCGTGGTCGAAGTCGGCGATCAGCTATTCGTTCTCGCGCCGACCAACGAATTGCCCGCGATCCCGCCGATGGCCGGGTATCGTGATTTCCGGCTGCGTCGCGTCATGATCGCGGGTGGCAGTCCGGAAGCGGTGCACCTGGCACGATACCTGGGCGACGCGGGCGTTCAGTTCACGATTCTCGATACCGACCGTCGGCGCTGTCTCGAGCTTGCCGAGCTCCTGCCGGACGGCCTGATCCTGAACGGCGATGCGACGGACCTCGAGCTGCTGGAGATGGAAGGCGTCGAGGGTGTGGACGGTTTCGTCGCCTACACGGGCCAGGACGAGGTCAACCTCCTGGCCAGCCTGTTGGCGAAGGCGAGCGGTGCGCGCAAGGTCATCAGCCTGATCCACCGTTTCGAGTACATGCGACTGGTGACTCGCGTCGGCATCGATGCGGCCGTCTCCGCACGACAATCCACCGTGAGCGGAATCCTGCGGTACGTCCGGCGGGGCCGTGTACACAGTGTCGCAACGCTGAAGGGCATCGACGCGGAAGCGCTCGAGCTGCACGTGGGACCGGAGGCGTCCGTAGCCGGCAAGACGCTAATGGACGCGGAAATCCCGAAGGGCAGCGCCGTGATCGGCGCGATCCTGCGTAACGGCTCGGTCATCCTGCCCCGTGGCCGCGATGTGATGCAGGAGGGCGATCGCGTCATCGTGTTCGCGCTGCCCGACGCGATCGAGGCCATCGAGCGACTGTTCGCGTGAACCCTCGGCACCTGATTCACGTCGCCGGCATCATCCTGCTGGCGCTTTCCTTCGCGCTGGCCGCGACAACCGTCGTCGCCGCCGCGTATGGTGAGCGCGATTTCATTCCGTTCCTGCTCTCGACCATCGTCTCGGCCGGCCTGGGGCTGTTCATGTTTCGGCGAACCTCGCTGGAACGCGACCTGACCATCCGCGAAGGGTACGCGGTCGTGTCGTTGTCGTGGCTCGCGATCGGCCTCGCGGGCGCGCTGCCCTACCTCTTCTCAGGTGTGATCAGCTCCCCGGCCGCAGCGTTGTTCGAGTCGGTGAGTGGGTTCACGACGACGGGCGCGACCGTGTTCGGCGATGTCGAATCACTGCCGCACGGCATCCTCTTCTGGCGCGCGCTCACGCAGTGGATCGGCGGCATGGGCATCATCGTGCTGGGCGTCGCGATCCTGCCCTTCCTCGGCATTGGCGGCATGCAGCTGTTCCGGGCGGAGGTGCCCGGCCCGACGACCGAGCGGCTGGCGCCCCGCATCACACAGACGGCCAAGCTGCTCTGGCTGGTCTATGCCGGCCTGACGGGCGCGCAGGTCCTGCTGCTGTATCTCGGCGATATGCCCGTGTTCGATGCCGTCATCCACTCGTTCACCACGCTTTCGACGGGCGGGTTCTCGACACAGAACGCCTCCATCGCCGCATACGAGTCGAAGTACATCCAGTACGTCATCATCCTGTTCATGTACCTGGCCGGCATCAACTTCACACTGCACTACCGGGCCATGACCGGGAAGCCGTGGCGCTATTTCGGCGATACCGAGTGGAAGGCGTACACCGCGATGGTCGTGGCGGCGACGGTGTTCGTCGCGCTCGTCCTGTTCGAGCGGGGCGGCACCGGCTTCGAGCAGACGATCCGCGATTCGCTGTTCCAGGTGGTCTCGATTGCGACGACGACGGGGTACGCCAGCACCGATTACGACCTCTGGCCCGCCGGCGGACAGCTCATGTTGCTCCTGTTGATGTTCGTGGGTGGCATGGCCGGCTCGACGGCGGGCGGCATGAAGGTGATTCGGGTGGTCACGTTCTACCGCCAGGGCGTGAGTGCGTTGCGCCGCGCGCTGCACCCGCGCGCCGTGATCCTGACACGCGTGAGCGGCAAGGCCATTCGCGAGAACGATCTGCTCAACATCCTCGCGTTCATCCTGTTCTTCCTGCTCCTGTTCGTGGCCGGCGTTACGGCGATGGCGGCGCTGGGCCACGACCTCATCACGTCGATCGGCGCGAGCGCCGCGACGCTCGGCAACATCGGGCCCGGACTGGGTGATGTCGGCGCGACCGACAACTACGGCTGGATGGGGCCGTCCTCGCACCTCGTGCTCGTCTTTCTGATGCTGGTCGGACGCCTCGAGATCTTTACGGTGCTGCTGCTGTTCCACCCCGACCTGTGGCGACGCGACCGGCGGACGGGCGAGGCGAGTCGGCTCCGGCAGGAAGTCGAAGCCATGAGTCCATGAAACGCGCGAGCATGCTGGCCCTGGCGCTGCTCGTTGGCTGCACGCCGGCCGGCGGCGAGGGTGCGGGCGAGGCGGAGGCACTTCGAGACACGGCGGGCGCCGTGCCGCGCGTCGCCGGACCGGTGGATCGCACGCCATCGGACTCGCTGCTGCCCTGTACGCCCATCGACGTGCTACCTGCTCAGGATCCCGACCGCATCACGGAGGATGTCCGTGGCGTGCGTCGCTGGTCCTGCGTGATCTCTCCGGATCTCCCCGGCCGCGAGGTCGTTCTCGAAGGCGATGACGAGAACTTCATCGTGCGCGTGGATCTCGGCACAGGCGACACCGCCGATTTCGGGATTGGCGGGATCGAGCCGCCGTACCGTGATGCGGCCTACCTTGGCACACAGGATTTCGATGGCGACGGCTACCGTGATCTGCAGCTTCTCTATCTCTGGGGTGTGACGGGCAATCGCGGCTATCTGGTTTGGCGGTACGATCCGTCCAGTGCGCGGCTGGTAGAGGATCGGGCGCTGTCGGAGCTCGGCAACCCGCAGCCGATCGCGGCTGGCCGCTGCGTCCTGACGCGCGGAACGGGCGGCGCGGCCGGTCAGATCTTCTATGAGGAGATTCTCTGCTGGCGTGACGGCCAGCTCGTCTCCGTCGAGCGCGTCGAGCAGGACTATGACGACGCGGCCGCGGTCTTCATCCGGCACACCTGGCGCGAGGCCGTCGGCGTCGACACGCTGGTTCTCGTCGCGACCGACACCGTGCGCACGAACTAATTTGCGAAGCGAACGATGAGAGCGGTGGATTC
>JBFJPA010000312.1:0-6121 GCA_041617355.1 Longimicrobiales bacterium | reverse complement strand
CTCTTCCAGATCAGCGAAGTGCTCCGCCACGAGAGTGGGCTGACCACCGTCGTCGTGGCCGGAATGGTCGTCGGCAATGTGAAGACGCGCGTCTCACGCGACCTGCTCGACTTCAAGGAACAGCTCACGGTCCTGATGATCGGGCTGCTATTCGTGCTGCTCGCGGCGGATGTGAGGCTGCGCGATGTCTATGAGCTCGGCTGGCCCGCCGTGCTCACGGTGCTCGCGCTGATGGTCTTCGTACGGCCCGTGCAGGTCGCCGCCTGCACGGCCGGTTCCAAGCTGACCTGGAAGGAGCGCACATTCATCGCGTCGCTCGCACCGCGCGGCATCGTGGCGGCTGCGGTTGCGTCCCTCTTCGCGCAGCAGCTCGGGGAGCGCGGACTCGCGGACGGCAACGCGTTCCGCGCTCTCGTCTTCCTCGTCATCGCGCTGACCGTCACCCTGCACGGCCTCACGGGAGGCGTGCTCGCGCGCTGGCTCGGCGTGCGCCGGCCATCCCAGAACGGGTACGTCTTCCTGGGCGGCAACGCCCTTGCCCGCGCGCTCGGCCGCGTGCTGCGCGAGGACGACCAGGAGGTCCTGCTCATCGACTCGAACGTCGACACCGTGATCACGGCCCGCGGCCAGGGCTTTGGTGTGATCCATGGACAGGGATTGCAGCCCACCATTCTCGCCATGGCCGATCCGGATTCGCGCATCGGCTGTGTCGCCCTCACGCCGAACGAAGAGGTGAACGTTCTCTTCGCGAAGCGCGTTCGGGAGGAAACCCGCGTGCCGTCGCTGTTCGTCGCACTGCACCGGGAGCAAGAGGGCGTGCCGACCGAAAACGTGCACGAGGCGGATGCCACCGTGCTATTCGGCCGCAGCCGACGGCTCGACGAGTGGACGGACCGCCTGGAGCGGGGGGATGCCGCCGTCGAGCGCTGGTCCCGCTCGGCGAGCGCCGGCGAGGATTCTACGCCGCTGCACGATCTCGAAGAGCTGCTCGTCATAGCGGTTCGCCGCCGCGGCCGTATGCGGCCGTATGACGACGAGATCCAGCTCGGCGCGAAAGAAGAGATCGCCGTGATCCTCGACACCGGCAAGCGCGCTGACGCCGAGAAGGTTCTGCGCGATCGGGGCTGGTCACCGCTCACGGCGAAAGCGGTCGAGGTCGTGACGTGAACGATCGGGTCTTCGTGACCCGCCGCATTCCCGAGCCCGGTCTTGCCGCCCTGCGCGGCAACGGCGTGCGCATCCGCATCGGACAGCCTCTCGATGACGAGCCCGTACCGCGCGACCTGTTGATCGATGGAGTCCGCGACGCCGAAGTCTTGCTCAGCCTGCTCACCGAACGCATCGACCGCGCCGTGCTCGAGGCCAACCCCCGGCTGCGCGGTGTCGCGAACTACGCCGTCGGATACGACAACATCGACATCGCCGCCGCCACGGACCTGGGCATCCCGGTCAGCAACACGCCCGGCGCACTGACGGATGCGACCGCCGACTTCACGTGGGCATTGCTGCTGTCCGCAGCGCGCCGCATTCCGGAATCGGACCGGTACACGCGCGAGGGTCGCTTCAAGCTGTGGGGCCCGCTGCTGCTCCTCGGCACCGACGTGGGTCCGGGTCCCGACGGCACGCCCAAGACGCTCGGCATTGTCGGCTTCGGCCGTATCGGCCAGGCCGTGGCGCGGCGCGCGACCGGCTTCGACATGCACATCCTCGCCTTTGATCCCACGCCCCCAGCGCTGCCCGGCGTCGAGTTCGTGCCGCTGCCCGAGTTGCTCGCGCGCAGCGACTTCGTCACCATCCACGCCGCGCTCACGCCCGACACGCACCACCTCATCGGCGAGCCCGAGCTGCGCCTCATGCGGCCCACCGCGTTCCTGATCAATGCCGCGCGCGGCGCGATCGTCGACGAGTCCGCGCTCGTGCGAGCACTGCGCGACGGCTGGATCGCCGGCGCCGGTCTCGACGTGTACGAGCGAGAGCCCGCGCTCGCGCCGGGACTGGCCGAACTGTCCAACGTCGTGCTCGCACCGCACACGGCGAGTGCGACCGTCGAGACGCGCTCGCGCATGGCCACCATCGCGGCGACCAACGCACTTGCTCACCTGCGCGGCGAACGCGCACCCGATTGCGTCAATCCGGACGTCTACCAGTCCGACGCATACCTGCGCAGACGGTTGGGCTGAGGGCTACGGGCCAGGACTACGGGGACGGGCGAGCAGGCCGAGGGGAACGTTGCGCCAGGCGGTCCATTCATGGGTGCGGCCGCCCGTCGCGCGCACGAGCATCTGACCCGACAAGCCGCCGTCGAGCATGACGGCCTGTCTGCAGCCGAGCGCGCCCATGACCGCCGCCATCTCCGGTGTCGTCGGGCCGATCGGCAGATCCGACAAGACGCCGCGCAGCCCCGCGTAACGGGTCAACACGAACAACAGGCGACCGTCGCGCAACTCGCCGACGGCGAGCCGCGTGTCCCGGTGCGTGACGTCGACGCCACGACCCGCCGCGCGCAAAGGCTCGGGAATCTCACCGTTCCCCGCGAGTAGCACGGGGTAGCTCTGGAACGCGAGCGAGAGGCCGCCCGCACGGCGAACGATCGCGATGTCGTCGGCGGCGACGAAGCGCACGGCCCCCGCCGTGTCCACGACGAGCGCCATGGACAGGGGCCCCACGCCCGGCGGCTGGAGCTCGCGACCGTCCATGATCCACCAGCCCCATGGTGTGGCCCCCGTGAACTGTCCCGCGTTCACGGCCAGCACCACATCGGACGGGGACCGATCCACACCCCAGGCGGCGCGCAGGCCGCCCGCACGAACCGCGTAGTCGAGGCTCAGGCGATGCAGGGCAGGGTCGATTCGGGCGAGGAGCAACTTCACTCGATCCGTCGCGCCCGCGCCCGCGAGCGTCAGCTCACCGACCTCGAGACCGAGGCCCGCCGCCTGCCAGACGACCGCGTCCGACACGACCGGTAACGCGGCATGCCATTGCGTCGGGGCGGCCGTCACATCCCACCAGGTGACGCGGCCGCTCTCGGTCTCCACCGCGAGTCGCTGCGCCGACGCCGGTGGGGCAAAAAGGAGCAACGAAATCAGCGCCCCGGACAGGGACAGCGGCCTCGCCGCCATCCCCCGGTAGCGTCGCGTCACGACACGGCCGCGATCGCTGTCATCAGCGCGCCGCAGCGCGGACGCAACACGTCGGCTTCGGCGGCCGAATACACCCACCACGCCGAGCCGTCTCCCTTCAGACGCACATCTTCGCCGTCACCGCCCACGTTCGCGCGGCAGAACGGGACGACCCGCTCCTTCAACGTCGCATACAGAGTCGGCTCGAGTCCCGCGAGCGACGTGGCTTCCGCGAGGATTCGCTTCGACACCTCCGCCTTGTTCACGTCCGTCGGATCCCGCCCACACTCCTTCAGCAACAACTGCTTCAGGCCGTTCTGCAGCTTCTCCGCCGCGTTCGCGACACCGGCTGCCTGGTCCTTCTCGAACGCCTCGTACAACGCCTGCATCTCCGGGTTCAACATCAAGCCGCCCGTGCACGCATGGTACTCGTCCGGCGTCTTGAGCGCGGTCAACTCAGCCTCGAACCGACGAAGCAGCGAATCCTCCGCGGCCAGCCCCCGCGCCAGCGCGTCCAGTGACGCAGCCGTGATCGTGCCCACTCCCGGCGTCGCCGAGACCGGCTTCTGCTCGGGTTTCTGCTCTTCGGTCTTCCCGGTCGCGGATTCCACCTTCTCCTTCAGCTTCTTCAGACCGCCGATCTGTGCAGCCGCCTCCGTCGGCTGGACCAGCGCGCCGGCCAGCGCCAGGCCCGCCACCACGCACATCGCCGTTCTCCGCATCGCCGCGAACCTCATTCTGAGAAGGTCTTCGACCGGACCGCGGATCGCGGCTCCGGTGGTCCGCCCCCGGGACGAGGGCGTCCGAAACAAAACCTCGGATTGCACGAAATCTGCCATTCGATCCCGAAAACGCCACGATCTTCCGGATTTCTCCCCACCGTCGGGTCCGATTTCCCACCTTTGACAGGGTCCTGCGCCGGGTGTAGTCTTCAACTCGTTGAGAATGATTCTCAGGCTCGCAACCCGGACCACCATGCGCACCCAGCGCTTCGCACTCCTCGCCGCCGCATTCGCCGCCGCTTGCTCCGGCGACTCCCGACCCCAGACCACGCCGGCGACGCCACCCGCCGCGGAGCGTCCCGTTGCCCGCATCGATGGCACGCCCGAGGGCGGCCTCGTCGAGTGGGTGGCCGACATGCAAGCCGGGTTGGACACGGTCGTCGTGGTTGCGCAGCGGGACCGGGATGCGGCCCAACGGGTGGTTCTGGACGTGTATGTGAACCGGCAGGAATGGCTGGAGCGTTACTACGGCAAATACGGTGCGCTACAAGCGGATACGGCCTCGGCGCTGGGGACGGCGGTGATGGATGCCGAAGCCCGGTTCCACACGTTGTTGACGCTGGTGGCGTCGGAAGGGGCGGACTCGGCCGCGATCGCGACGGCGGTGTCGTCGGTGCGGGCGGAGCTGGGTCGGGTGTTGGACGAAGCCGGGCGGACGGCGGTGCGCCCGGTCCCGGGTTCGGAGGGGATGAACTGATGCGCCGTTCGATGCGAGGAATCGGAATCGCGTTGCTGGCGGTCGTCGTGGCGCACCCGGCGGCGGCGAGGCAAGCGGTCGAAGGCGGCGTGGCGGCGGAGATCGAAGCCGTCCGTAGCGCGGTGGCCGAGGTCCTGCGACTGGCTGAGGCTGGAGACGAGGCATCCGCGAGACAGCAGGCCACGCGCGCGTATCTGGATCGGTACGAGCCGATCGAAGCGCGGTGGGCCGGTCCCGGCGCTCCTGCCGCGTTCGCGAAGGCCGTGACACTCGGCGAGCAGCGATTCCACGCGCTCCTCGCGGCGAAGGATGCGGCCGAGCAGATCGAAGCTACGCGGTCTCTGTTGCGTGTACTGGGCGCGATCGAGGTTGCCGCGCCGGATCTGGCTTTGATCGGCGCACCGATCGAGGTGCGTGGTGCGGATGGCCGGACGGAGGCCGTGACGGCCGAGGTCACGCCCATTCTCGCGGAAGCACGAGCCGCGCGAGCGGCCTGGTCACGCGGAGACCACGCCGCGGCACTCGCCGGCGTCGAACATGCCTACCTGGAAGGGATCGAAATCATCGAGCCACGCCTTCCAGCAGAGTTGGTCCGCGCTCTCGAAACGAACATCCACCTGCGTCTTCGGCCTGCGCTCGCGCGCGCCCAGAACGACGAGGCGCGGGCGGGATTCGCCGCCCTCGAATCGGCTTTGCTCGCCGCGGATGCGCACCTCGAACGCGGCAGCTCCAACACCTTCGTCACGTTCAACGCCTTCGTCATCATCGTGCGCGAGGGGCTCGAAGCGGCCCTGCTCGTCGCCGCGATTCTCGCCTGCTTGCGTGCCGCCAGCGCGGGCCGCGAGCACGAGCGCCGCGTCTGGGCCGGCGTGACCGCGGGCATCGCCGCGAGCTTCGGTACCTGGGTGCTCGCGCGCACACTGATCCCGGTGACCGGCGCCGGACGCGAATGGCTGGAAGGCGTCACCGCGCTCGTCGCCGTCGCGGTCCTGCTCTACGTCTCGCACTGGATCTTCAGGAAGACCTATCTGCACGACTGGAAGCGCTACCTCAGCCAGAGCGTCAACCGCGCGATCGGGACCGGCTCCGGCCTCGCCATGGCCGGCCTCGCCTTCGCCGCCGTCTATCGCGAGGGCTTCGAGACCGTGCTCTTCTACCAGGCGTTGCTCTACGACGGCGGACCCGGGCCCGTGCTCGCCGGTTTCGCGCCCGGCATGATCCTGATCACGCTCGTCGGCTTCGCCATCGTCAAGCTCGGGGCGCGCCTGCCGCTCAAGGCAGCCTTCACCGCCACCAACGCGATCCTGCTCTACCTCGCCTTCGTCTTCCTCGGCAAGGGGCTCTACAACCTGCAGGAAGCCGGCGTCTTCGCAGCGCGCCCTGTCGCGTGGCTGCCTGACAGCGAGCTGCTCCGCCAGGTCGGCGGCCTCTACCCCGTCCTGCAGACGCTCGTCGCGCAGGCCGTCTTCGTCGCCCTGCTGATCACGACCTGGATCATCTACAGAGCACGCGCTGCCCGCAGG
>JBFJPA010000311.1:0-6140 GCA_041617355.1 Longimicrobiales bacterium | reverse complement strand
TGTGACGTTGAGGATCCCGGCGATGCGGGGCCGATCAAGGGAAATCGACCCCCGTGCGATGGTCCAGTTGGATCGCGCGACGGGGGTCGCCAGCATCAGTGGGAGACGTCGGGTTCGGCTTCGGCCTGGACGGCCACCTTCTTTCCCGGTTCGTCGCGCTCGCCGTCCGCGACCACCGTGCCATCGGGCGTCTCGGCGCCGGGACCGATCTTCTGGGTGTCGCGGCGCAACGCCTCGGCAAACTCGCGCGCCTGGCGAACGAGCTTCGCCTCCGGCAACGGCTCGCCCTTGACGAGGAGCAGGACCTCTTCACGGTCGAGCGTCTCACGCTCGAGCAACGCCTCGGCAATGGTCTCGAGCAGGTCGCGGTTGTCGCGCAACGTGTGCATCGCCTGGTGATACGCTTCATCGAGAAGCCGCTTCACCTCGGTGTCCACCTTTTCGGCGATGGTCTCCGAGAGGTGGCGCCGCTGGACGAGCTCGCGACCGAGGAAGACCTCCTGCTCGGAATCGCCCACGGCCATCGGACCGATCACGTCGCTCATGCCGAACTGCGTGACCATTCGACGAGCCATGGCCGTGGCGCGCTCGATGTCATTGCCGGCGCCCGTCGTGATCTTTTCGGGACCGAAGGTCAGCTCTTCCGCCGCACGTCCACCATAGAGCATGGCGAGGCTGGCGAGCAGGTAGTCGCGCGAGTACGAGTGGCGGTCCTGCTCGGGCAACGAGGCCGTGACGCCGAGCGCGCGGCCGCGAGGCACGATCGTGATCTTGTGCACCGGGTCGAGGCCTGGCGTGCGCAGCGCGACGACGGCGTGGCCTGCTTCGTGGTACGCGGTCAACTCGCGCTCGGCATCCGTCAGCACCATACTGCGCCGCTCGGCGCCGAGCATGACCTTGTCCTTCGCGTCCTCGAGGTCGTGCATCGTGACCTTGTCGCGGTCGCGACGGGCCGCGAGCAGCGCCGCCTCGTTGACGAGGTTGGCGAGATCGGCGCCGCTCATGCCGGGCGTGGCCTTCGCGAGCACCTTTACATCCACGTCTTGCGCGATGGGCACTTTGCGCAGGTGCACGCGCAAGATGCCTTCCCTGCCCTTCACGTCGGGCGAATCGACGACGACCTGGCGATCGAAACGGCCGGGTCGGAGCAGCGCCGGATCGAGCACGTCGGGACGGTTCGTCGCGGCGAGCAGAATCACGCCATCATTCGACTCGAAGCCGTCCATCTCGACGAGCAGTTGGTTCAACGTCTGCTCGCGCTCGTCATGGCCACCGCCGAGGCCAGCGCCGCGGTGGCGTCCGACGGCATCGATCTCGTCGATGAAGATGATGCACGGCGCGTGCGCCTTGCCCTGCTCGAAGAGGTCGCGCACCCGCGACGCGCCCACGCCCACGAACATCTCGACGAAGTCCGAGCCGGACATGGAGAAGAACGGGCGGCCGGCTTCGCCGGCGACGGCCTTGCCGAGCAGCGTCTTGCCGGTGCCGGGCGGACCAACCAGAAGCACACCTTTGGGAAGGCGGCCGCCGAGGCGGCTGAACTTCTGCGGGTCCTTCAGAAACTCGATGATCTCCTGCAGCTCATCCTTGGCTTCGTCGGCGCCGGCCACGTCGGCGAACGTGACCTTGGGCGTGTCCCCGGAGAGGAGCCGCGCTTTCGACTTACCGAACTGGAAGGCCTTGCTGCCACCGACCTGCATCTGGCGCAGCATGAAGATCCAGAAGCCGAAGATGAGCAACCACGGCAGCACGGAGATGACGAGCGTCCACCAGTTCTGGCGGGGCTCCGCGCCGCGGATCGTCACGTTGTGCGTCTCGAGCTCGGCCAGAATTGCTTCGCTGTCGCGCACGGGCAACGTCGTCCAGAACTCCGCGATCTGCTTCTGTTCCTGAACGATCGGCTGCTTGAGGCGACCCTCGACGCGACGGCCATCGATGATGGTGACTTCCGCGACGTTGTCCTGCCGGAGCTGCTGCGCGAAGTCCGTATACCAGAGCTCGGCCGCGTCCTGACGCCGCGGGCTGATCACCTGGATGATCAGCAACGGAATGAGAATAATGAGGATCCAGAACGACGCGGTCCGCGAAAAGCGTCCCATGCGGCCCGTCTGTTTCGGTCCCCGTTCGTTGTCGCGATCCTGCATATCCAGTCCTTCCCGGCCGGCCCCTTAGAGGCTGGCGATGAACGGCAGGTGGCGGAAGTCCTCGCTGTGGTCCAGACCGTACCCGACGAGGAACTCGCGCGGCGCCTCGAAACCGACCCAGCGCGCTTCGAGCGACGAGGGCGGCGAAACGCGCTTGTGTAACAGCGCGCACAACTCCAGGCTCAACGGCCCCCGTTCCCTGAGCATCGGCGCCAGGCGGTGAATCGTCGTGCCACTGTCGATGATGTCTTCGACGAGCAGTACGTGCCGCCCGTGAAGGTCGGCTTCCGGCTCGTAGAGCAAGCGGACGTTGCCGCTGCTCTCCTTGCCGGCGCCGTAACTGGCCGCCACGAGGAAATCCACGTGGAGCGGCCGCGCGATCTCGCGCACGAGATCCGCCAGAAAGATAAAGGAGCCCTTGAGCAGCCCCAAGACGAGCAAGTCCTGGCCGTCGGCATAGTGGTCGGAGATCTCACGCCCCATCCGAGCGACGCAGGCGGCGATCTCGTCACGGTCGTAGACGATTCGCCGGACATCCCGGCCCCCGGTCCGCCGCCGCATCTCAGCGATGTCCGTCATTCCCATACCGTGATGAACAACGTGGTGTGCCCCGGCCGCGGTTCGGCCCGGGCGCTACGCGCCACACCGACGATCCACAGCGGCTGACCGGTCGCATCGGCGAGAACGGGTACCCGGAACCGGGCAGCGCGTGCCAGCCGAAGCTCGCCGAAGAGCTTCTTCAACTTCTTCGAGCCGTATCCGAGTCGGATCCGATCGCCGGGCCGCCATCCGCGCACGAGGAGCGGGAATTCGAGCGCCGCCGCGTCGAAGCCGACGGTCGTGCCTCCTTCCTGCGGAAGGTGCCCCCACGCGAAACGGAACGCGGCCCCGCCCACCCGGGCGACGCCGCGGCCTTCGTCGCTGCTGGGAATCCGAAGCGGCTGATCTTCGGCCGGTTCGGTCGGACGCCGGATCACGAATCGGTCGAATTCGCGTTCGACCGTGAATCCGCCGGGGGCGTGCAGCCGGGCGCCACTCGGCGCGTCCTCGAGGAACGTCAGGATCGCCCGGGTCGCGCCGCGACCGAGCGGGCGTCCGAGCCGATCAAACGCGACGCGCATCACGCGCGCGCGCGTCGCGAGATCATAGGTCAGCACGATATCGCGAGCAAGCGCGATCCCGTCGGGGTGAGGCAGGCGCGCGAGCTCGAGGGCCTCCTGGGTGAGCGGCCGGAGACGGGCCTCCGCGGCGGTCGCCGCGGAGGCGAGTCGCGCGAGAGCCTCGGCCGTTCCGGGCCGGGCCGCTTCGAGCGGGCCCAGGACCTGGACGCGCAATCGGTTCCGGGCGAAGCCCAGATCGCGATTGGTCGGATCATCACGCCAGCGCAGGCCCGCGTCGCGCGCGTACGCGAGGACCTCCGCGCGTCGGAACGGCAGGAGCGGGCGGACCAGCCGGCCGCGCACCTCGGCAATGCCACGGACGCCAACGAGACCGGCGCCGCGCAACAGCCGGAAAAGCACGGTCTCGGCCTGATCATCGAGGTGATGGGCCGTGAGCACGGCGCGCGCACCGACCCGCTCCGCAACGTCCGCGAGGAACGCGTACCGCGCTTTGCGCGCGGCAGCCTCGCCGCGTGGCGGCACCGCGGCCGCCGCGAACTGCAGCGGCACCTGCCAGGCCCAAGTCAGGCCGCGAACCCACTCCGCGTCAACCGTGCTGTCCGGCCGCATTCGGTGGTCGAAGTGCGCTGCGACGAGGGGGACCGCTGGCAACACGCCGCCGAAGCGGAGCAGGTGGAGCAGGGTCACGGAATCCATGCCACCAGACAGCGCGACCAGAATGGCACCGTGCGCGTTCGCAACGCCGGGCAGCTCGCGCAGGTGATGACGCACGGCATGCGCGAGCGGATGCAGGTCGGGGCGCACGGTGCGCACGACGGCCGGCGGTGCGGGTCAGCCCCGGGCGGAGACGGCGTTCGACGGGGGCGCGGGGCGACCGAATCGCTTTTGCAGGATGGGCGCGAGCCGATCCGGGCGGTCCGTGAGGATGCCGTTCACACCCCAGTCGAGGAGGCGCTGCATGTCCGCTGCATCGTTCACGGTCCACACGTGCACGGGAATGCCACGGCGGTGCAGCGCGCGCACCAGGCGTGGCGTGACGACGCGATGCCCTTCGTGCACCTCCGGAACCTGAACGACGTCGAACGGCGTCGCGATCAGACGATCGAGTCGCATCCGGTGTGCGACCACGTATGCGCGCATCTGCTCCGTGGACGCGCTGACGGGTCCACGGTGGCGCGAAAACTCCGTTCGATCTCGGTCGTACATGCCGGCCGCGACCACGCGGTGAGAGGCGTTGAACCGTTCAATGGCATCGAAGAGCGGCTGCTGCGCGCGCCCATCCTTGACCTCGATGATCAACCCCATCTCGGGCAGCGCTTCGAGCACGTCCACGATCGACGGGATGCGTACTCCCGCGTCGCGGAACGGGAAGGTATTCCCGCCGTCGCGCGTGAAGTTGTAACCGGCATCGAGGCGCTGCAGCTCCTCCAGCCTGAGGTCGGCGACGCGGCCGGTCCCGTTCGTCGTACGATCCACGGTCGGATCGTGGATGACGACGCAGTGGCCATCCGCGCTGGCGTGTACATCGAGCTCGATCAGGTCCGCTGCCCAGCGCTCGGCAGCGGAGCGGAACGCGTGGAGCGTGTTTTCGGGAGCGAGACCCGCTCCGCCGCGATGCGCGATGAGCAGGGGTCCGCCTTGCAGGAACGGGAACGCGCGCCGGGGTCGACGCGCTCGGCCGCGCAGGACGGCGAAGGTTACGGCGCCCGCCGTGCCGACCGCGGCAGCGGCGAGGAGCAGGGCGCGACGTCGCGCCACGGTCAAGCCTCCGGCAACGGTCGTGACAGGCCCAGCCGGTCCGCCGCGTCCACGGGGATCCGGTGCAAGCGGTAGAGGACGAGGTCGACGAGCCGCTCCGTCATCTCGCGTTCGAGGCGTGCGTGCGCAGTGCCGTCCGGCAGCAGTTCGAGGCAACGCGTGGCGAGGAACAACAGCACGTCTTCGACGACTTCGGGTCGCGGCGTCGCCGGCACGGGCGAGCGGGAAGTGGCTTCGCGCAGCAGCAACCCATCGATGAAGGAGAGGAACCCCGGGAAGGCGAGCTCGACGAGCGCGCTTCCGCCTTTCGACATCTCCTCCGAGGTCAGCTTCTCCCATTCCAGCTCGTTCCAATAGAGCTCTTGCGCCTCTTCGAGCAGGAACTGGCGACGGTCCGGCGACAGGTTCGTGGAGCGCGGTGCGACGAGCGGGTGCTGCAGGAGTTGTTCGAGACGAGCGCGGCGACGCGCGAGAAAGACATCGGGGTGCAGGCGGCGGGGCGTTGAGCCGTCCGCGGCCCGCTCCGATGCGGAACCTTCACCTTGCGCCGGTGGATCGTTGCCGTGATCGGGCGGCCTGCTCATGCTTCCACCGATGTCGACGGAAGGACGCGCGGAGAACGGACTGAAGATACGGGGCGTACGTCTGGCGGGCAAACGCAGGGTGCCCTTGCAACCCCGTCGCCGCGTGACGAGCTTGGCCGGGTTCCGTGTCACCGCGAACGACAGGGTGCGATGACCGCTCGATCCCGCGCCAGGCTCGCTCTCGTGTTCGGCCTCCTGGCCGGCTGCCGCATCGTTCCTGCGCCGCAGCGCGAAACAACGAACGTGCCCGATCCGGCCGGCACGCACGTCGTGCTGCTCGGGACGGGTACACCGAACGCCGATCCCGATCGCATGGGCCCCGCCGTCGCGATCGTGACGGGTGGACGCGCCTATCTCGTCGACGCGGGTCCCGGTGTGGTCCGCCGCGCCGCACTCGCGGCCCGTCGCGGCGTCGACGCGCTGCTGGCGGCACGGCTCGACATCGTCTTCCTGACGCACCTGCACTCGGACCACACGCTCGGCCTGCCCGATCTCATCTTCACGCCGTGGACGCTCGAACGCACGCGTCCGCT
>JBFJPA010000310.1:0-6144 GCA_041617355.1 Longimicrobiales bacterium | reverse complement strand
TCGTCGCGCGCGATGGCCGCGTCCGCGAGCAGCGACTCGAGCACGGCCTCCGCCGCGACGTCGAAACGGAACCCAGTGGGCCGCAGCGCGGTGCCGAGAAGGTCGCCGTCCGGGCCGAGCAGCGCGGCCTTCGTGTAGGTCGAGCCGACATCGATGCCGATGGTGACGGTCATGACGCACCTCCCGGTGTGACCGGTGCGGCGGCCTGCGCGCGTTCGAGTGCGAACAACGCCGCACCGAGCGCGCCCATGTAGTGCGAGTCCTCGCTCACGTTGAGCTCGGCCTCCAGCAGCTCGTTCATGGTCGCGACCATGGCCGGGTTCCTTGCGACACCACCGGTGAACGTGATCTCCGACTCAATGCCGACCCGGCGGAGCAGTGCGAAAGAACGGGATGCGATCGAGCGGTGCACGCCGGACAGGATGTCCTCGATGCGTTTGCCGCGCGCCAGCCAGGACAGCACTTCCGACTCGGCGAAGACCGTGCAGGTCGTGGAGATGTCGACGGGCCGCCGCCCGCGCAGGGCCGTCGGGCCCAGCTCGTCCAGGGCGATGTCCAGGGCCGCCGCCGCAGACTGGAGGAAGCGCCCGGTCCCCGCCGCGCACTTGTCGTTCATGCAGAAATCGAGAACATCGCCGCCCGGCCGGATGCGGATCGCCTTCGTGTCCTGACCCCCCATGTCGAGCACGGTCCGCGTGTCGGGGAACATGGACGCCGCGCCGCGCGCATGGCACAGGATCTCCGTGACCTGCGCGTGGCCGAATTCGACCTTGTAGCGGCCGTAACCGGTGCCGATCACGAAGCCGATGTCGGGCTCCGACAGGCCCGCGTCCTGCAACGCCATGTCGAACGCGGTCTGCGCCGCTGTCACGACGTTCGCGCCCGTCGGGATCAGGCTGCGCCCGACGGCGCGGCCCGTCTCGTCTACGATGACGGCCTTGGTCTGGGTCGACCCGACATCGACGCCGGCGGTGTACATCATCCGGCCTCCTTTGCCGCGGTCAGCGGCTCCGCCGCCGCACGCCGCAAACGGCGCGAGTCCAGGCCCTCGAAGAACGCGTCGATGCGGTTCTTCAACTGCGCCTCCGACACGACGCGTTTGTCCATCATGTCGCTCTCGATGTAAAGACAGAGCACGTCGCGCGCGCCGAGCACGGCGCGACGGCTATCGGCGAGTCCAGTCGAGACGGTGCGACAGCTCTTCACGGGGTGGTACACGACGCCGTCAATGGCGAACTGGTCGATCGACGAGAGGAGCTGCCGGTCGTGGAACAGCATGGCGTCGGTCGCATGTCGGACCGCGCGCAGCACACCTTCGGCCAGCGACCCGATCGGATCGTCCAGGTTGTATTCGTGGTCGAGGTCGAGCCCGCCGGAGGCGAACCACAGGTAGCTCGACGTGACGAAGGCGCCGCCCCATTCCGAGAACAGCTCGTGGAACCGGCGAAAGATCGGGTAGCAGGGCACGCCGATGAAGGCGAGGCGGTGTTTTTCCTGGCCGGACGGGCCGATGCCGAGCGTGGCCTTGTACTCCATCTCCTCGGCCAGATCCTCCAGATAGCGCGCGCCTTCCTCCGTGCCGCGCATGGCGTTTGCGACACCGAGATAGATCGTGCCTTCGGACATGGCATCGAACGGTGCGGGCACGGCGCGATTCGCATCCAGCACACGGCGCCATGCGGCGCCCATGCGGTTGGCGTACCCGAGCACGTCGCGCAGTCGATCGATGTCGAATCGCGTGCCGACCAGCGTCTCGCAGGTCTCGATCAGCTCGCGGATCTGCATCTCGACGTAGCGCCGGTCTGCGAGCGACGGGCCGGCGCCCGCGCTCGCCTCGGCCATGCTGCGCGACTGCGGCACGTCCACCGCGACGACCGGTGTCCCGTGCAGTCGCTCCCAGATCTCGCCCCACTTCAGATACGTATTGCAGGCGTTCGTCAGAACGGCGAGGTCGGGGCGGGGAATCGTGCCCAGCGGGTGACGTCCCTTTTGCAGCTGCACCGCGACGTCCGCCTTGACATAGCCGCAGATGTCGGGCGAGTAGCCGTAGTCTTCCGCGTACGAGAGCAATTCGCCGGACCGCTTGCGCACCGCCGTCTGCAGGGAATTGATCTCGGGAAAGACGGTGAGGAAGTCGAAGCAGCGCAGCACCTCGACCAGACTGCCCATGACGAAGACGTAGGCGACCCTGTCCCCGGTCTGTGCGGCGCCGTCGATGCGTTCGAACCACTCGCGGAAGAGCCGCTTCCCCTCGGCCTGCCCCCTGCCGAGGATGCCCGGCCCCTGCTCCCTGTGCCCTCTCCCTATCCCTTTCACGATCCTCTCCCTCTCCCTATCCCCTTCCGTTCTCTCACTCGAACAGAAGATTCTCGACAAACGTCTCGAGCTGGATCTGCAGGCTGTCGTAGCTCGTCATCTGCTCTTCGAACTCGGTGACGAAATAGGGTACGTCTTCGGCATCGAGCGCCTTCATGTAGGCGACCTGCTCATCGAGGCCCGGCTCGCACATCTTGGCCGCCGCGATGATCGCGGCCTCGGCGCTTGCGCCGCGGATGCGCTGGAGCAGCATTTCCTCCTTCGGCTTGCGCAGGTCGTGCTGTACGGGGCTGTAGGAGGACTGGTTGAGGTACGCGTCGGCGAGTGCGTGCAACAGGCCGCCGTCGGTGGCGATGTCGTCGAGGATCCAGCGCATGCCGATGAGCAGGTCGACATCGACGACGTAGCAGAACTGTGCGATCGAGCGCAGCAGATCGAGCGGCGGCTGCTCACAGAACCCGCCCTCGAAGACGACCCGGATCTTGTCCTGTCGTCGCGCGTCCCGGCGGCGGATGCGCGGAATCAGTTCGGTGAGCAGGGCGTTGTGCTCCTCACGCGGGATCAGGCCGGCCAGCGCCGTGAGCACCCAGGCTTCGTCCACGGACAGCAGCCACGGCGAGTCGCGCTTGATGGCGTACAGCTCGCGCAACAGCCGCCGGTTTTCGTTGAACACGAGGATGGCGCCCCGCAGCGCCTCGTCCGTCACTCGGCGCCCGGCGATCTCTTCGATCTCTTCGACGAGGGCCGCGTATTCGCCCATGAGGTACTGCACGCTGGCCCGCGAGTTCGGATTTTGCGGCAGGTAGAGGATCCGCGCCGGGTGCGACGCATTCCGGGCCCAGATGCCGGCCAGGTTACGGGCGGCGTCGCAGATCGGGTGTGTCACGAACAGGTCGAGCTCGAGCCGGCCCGTAATGACCAGCTCGAGCGAACTGCGCAGGATCGAACAGAGATACGACCCGAAGTGCGAGTCGGCCTCGCGCCGCTCGACGGCGCCGCCGCGTACGCGCACCGGCAGCATGCCGGCCGCGTGGGCCAGCTCTTCGGGGAAGTAGACCTGGAAGTGGCCGAGCACGCGGCCGCCCCCGTCGCGCCAGCGGCGCACGGTCGGGAACTCGACATCCTCGACGATCTCGCGGCACTGCACGAGCACCTCGTCGAGCGGTCCATCCGGCGAAAGGTCGAGCAGTGGGCCGATCTGCGTCGCCGGCATGATCACGCTCCCTTCCAGACGGGCTCGCGCTTCTCGAGGAAGGCGGCGATGCCTTCGTGGGCGTCGTGAAGCTGCATGAGCGGGCCGCGGTAGAGTGCGTCGGTCCTGTCGAGCGCCGGCAGAGGTGGGAACGATCGGCCGACGGCGAGAGCCCGCTTCGCCAGCCGTACGACGGCCGGGCTCAACCGCATGATGTTCTCCGCGTATCGCAGCGCGGCCCGCTCGAGGTCCGGCGCCGGCACGACCCGCGCGACGAGTCCGAGTCGTGCCGCCTCTTCGCCGCTGAAAGTACGACCGCTGAGGACCAGATCGGCCGCGACCTGCGGACCGACCAGGGCGGGCAACAGTGCCGCGGCGGCGGGTGGGAAGACGCCCAGCCGGATCTCCGGCTGGCCGAGCTTGGCCGTCTCCGCGGCCAGCACGAGGTCGCAGGCGAGGACCAGCTCGCAGCCGCCGCCGAGAGCGGCGCCGTTCACAGCTGCAATGAGCGGCACCTCCAGACGCAGCATGCGCCCGATCACGCCGTGGAACGCATCCAGCATCTCGTCGACACGACTGCCGGTGTGATCCGCGACGTCCACGCCCGCACAAAAAGCTCGGCCTGCGCCGGTCAGCAGGACGACGCGCGCCGTGCCATCGTCTTCCAGCGACGATATGGCGCCGTCCAGCGCGTGCAGCATCGGGATGTCGAGCACATTGACCGGTGGGCGGTCGAGCACGATGCGGACCAGGCCGTCCGTGCGTTCGATGTGCACCGTGCCGGGCGCAGGCATGCTCAATCCTCCGCCGCGCTCGCGATGGCCGCCGCCGTCACGCCGTTCCCGCCCGCGCGGAGCGGGACGCCACACGCGCCACAATACGCGAACGACGAGGGCATCCCCTCGGCGCCGCAGCTCGGGCAATCCAAGGTGTAGGGTCCCCACAGGAACTCGCTGGAGCCGCCTTCCGCGGCGCGGCGACGCACTTCGTCGTAGCGTGCGGGTCGCTTCTGCACGAATGCGCGCATGCCTTCCCACGGCTCGTAGCTGGCGTAGTGGAGGGCGAGCCAGTCGGCCGCGTGACCGATGGTCTGATGCCAGGCGAGGTCCTTCCAGAAGTTGACCTGCTGCTTCGTGTAGCGGACGCACTCCGGAAACTGCTGCAACAACTTCTTCGTCAGCTCCGCCACGGCGGTGTCCAGTCGCTCCAGGCTGATCACGTAGCCGTCCTCGCCCGCCTGCGCTTTCGTGATCTGCTCCGGCGTCGCCCGCTCGATGAACGCACCGTCCTTCACGACCGACGGCACGACACGGTTGACGAGACCCCAGTCCAGCGCCTGGTACGGCGGGATGCGGCCGTTGAACAGCAGCATCTCGCGCGCGCGGCGATCCCCGATCGTGATCGGCAGCCACTGCGTCGCGCCGCCCGCCGCCACACTGCCCACGCGCGTGCCGACCTGTCCGATCCACGCGTGCTCCGCCATCACCGCGAGGTCGCATGCCAGCTGCGACTCGTTGCCACCGCCCGCGGCCATGCCGTTCAGCCGCGCCACCACCGGCTTGCCCGTGTTGACTATGCTCTCGATATAGGCGCGGAACAGCCGCATGTACTTCCAGTAGTCGCGCGGCCGCGAGACGTACTCCGCTTCATACTCCTTCACGTCTCCGCCCGTGCAGAACGCACGGTCGCCCGCTCCGGTCAGCACGATCACGCCGACCGCATCATCGAACGATGCATCACGGAACGCCGCCGCCAGCTCTTCCAGCGCTTCCGTCGAGTAGGCGTTGTACGCGTTCGGTCGATTGATGGTGATGGTGGCGACTTCGTCCGCTTTGGCGTACAGGACCTCGCGGAAGCCGAATGACTCGGCGGGTCGCGATGTGAACTGGCCCATGGCTTCCTCCTCGAGAGGCGCCGCCGGGCCGAACGGTCTCTACGCCCCTTCGGCAACGCGCGTGCGTCGCGCGCTCCCGCGTAGCTCGAGGACCGATTCGACGAAGGCCTCCGCCGGCGCGGTCAAATGATCGTGATAGCGCTCGAACAACTTCGCCGCCGCCTCGCCGTGCCATCCTTCCGGCAACAGCCGACGCGGCAGATACGGATCCAGCAAAGGGAACTCGCGGTACTCGTGGACCAGGCGGAAGCGGCGCACGTACGCGTCCTGCGGCGTCGCCCGCGACCCGTCCGTCCGCCACCGCTCCGCTTCGGGTCCGTGCCGCGCGATGAACGCCTCGTACGCGGCATCGATCGCGCGCAGATCCCAACACCGGTCCACCAGGTGGGCCACGCTCGAATAGCCTTGGTACTGCGCCCGAAAGATCTCCACGTGCTCACCCACACCCAGCTCGCCCGCCAACGCGTTCACCTCGCCGCGCACCGGGTGCGGCGACAGCCACAACCCGTTGCCGAGCTGGCCGAAGCCCAGCCACTGCAGCCGCACGCGCAAACGATCCCGCAGGTGCCGTTGCTCTTCCGGAATCGAGTAGGCGACCAGGTACCACAAACCGTCCCACGACTCATCCCGCGGCGGGTGGTAGATCCGTGCCTCGCCTTCCTCCAGCAGCTGCCGGCCTCGCGTTGACAGCACGTAGTAGCTGCGCCGGCCGACCCGCGTCGTCTCCAGCCAGCCCTTTTTC
>JBFJPA010000309.1:0-6169 GCA_041617355.1 Longimicrobiales bacterium | reverse complement strand
GCGATCACGCGAAGCCATTGCACCGGCAGCCCTGCGGCCGGGAGGCGGTGTGACAGGCATTCGGCCATCTCTGGCGTCGTGTACGGTGGTCGCATTCCCTTGGTTCGCTAGGCTCCAGGCGCCCGATAGTTGACGCTCAGCCGACAGGCTGCGTCGACTTCTTCCGGTGTGAGCAGCGGCGTCGTCGAAAGGTGGACCGCGCCGGCGGCGTTGACGACGAGGCTGATGGCGATCGCGCTGACGGGGTCGGGCACATCGGCAATGACATAGACGTCATCCTGGCCCAGTGCGAAGTAGAACGCCTCGACCTTGCCACCGAGGCCACCCACCATCTGCTCGACCACCGACCTGCGCTTCGACCCGCCTTCCTTGATGAGCGCCCGCGCGCCTTCGGACGTATACGATGCGCGGATCAGGTACCGGGCCATGGGGTTACCTCCTCGTCTCGGAAGGACGTCGGCGTGTGGCGGCGGGGTGAGAGCGGGGCCGCGACGGCCAGCCTAAGCGGACGAGCCGGCAGGGGCAAGACGGGTGCGTTGGCAAACGTGTCGCGTCGGCCACGCGTCAATGCCTCGACACCAGGACGAGACGGAGAACTGTGGAGGTACTGTGAGGATGTGGATCGATCAAGGGATTCGGCTGGCAGGGTTGGCATTGATCGCAGCAGCAACGACGGGTGCGCCGGCAGCGGCCCAGACGTCCGCGTCCGCCGCGACCCGCTGGGTCGTCGCCGCGGATGGCAATGAAGCGCGTTACCGCGTCCGCGAGCAGCTGGCCGGCTTCGAGTTCCCGAACGACGCCGTCGGTGCGACGTCCGCCGTGAACGGCGCCATCGTGTTCGCCGCCGACGGAACCATCGACCGCGCCACATCTCACCTCGAGATCGATCTCACCGCGCTGAAGAGTGACGAGGACCGTCGCGACAACTATCTGCGTCGCAACACGCTCAACACGGAGGAGCACCCCAGGGCCACCTTCCTGCCTACTGCGATCCGCGGACTGCCAACGCCGCTGCCGTCGTCGGGCGAAGCGGCGTTCGAGCTGGTCGGCGACTTCACCGTGCGCGGCGTGACCCGACCCGTGGTTTGGACCGTAACAGCGACATTCGCGTCCGGCACGGTCTCGGGGCAGGCAAAGACACAGTTCACCTTCGACGACATGGGTCTGACCAAGCCTCGCCTGGCGCGGCTGCTCAGCGTCGCCGACGAGATCCGGCTGGAGTACGACTTCAAGTTCGTCGTCGAGCAGTAGGCGGGCGTCGGATCGGCTGTCCAAAGCCCGCACGTTGCCGCCCCCTTCCCGGCGCCGTTAGCTTGCGGGACCGACAGCTCCGAGAGCGATCGACACGATGAGCATAGATCGAGAGACGACAAGAGGTTACGCGCCGACGGGCAAAGACACCGGCGTGGTCAAGTCGAAGGGCACGGCACGGCTGCCCATCGCCGACGGCGAGGCCATCCCGATCACGGCGCGGAAGCCCGAATGGTTGAAGGTGCGTTCGCCGGGCAGCACGAACTACCTGCGCCTGAAGCAGATGATGCGCGGGCTGAAGTTGCACTCGGTGTGCGAAGAAGCGGGCTGTCCGAACATCGGCGAGTGCTGGGAAGCGGGCACCGCCACGTTCCTGATTCTCGGCGACGTCTGCACGCGGGCGTGCAAGTACTGCGCGATCGCGCACGGCATGCCGACGGAGCTGGACCTCGATGAGCCGCGACGCGTCGCGGAGGCGGTCGAGACGCTCGCCCTCGAACACGTCGTCATCACGAGCGTGAGCCGCGACGAGCTGGCGGACGGCGGTGCGGCCATTTTCGCCGAGACGATCCGACGCTGCCGCGAGAAGCGGCCCGCCATGACGATCGAAGTGCTGATTCCGGATTTCAAAGGCGATGAAGACGCGCTGCGGGCCGTCGTGGACGCACGGCCGGACATTCTGAACCACAACCTCGAGACCGTCGAACGGTTGCACCCCTGGGCGCGCCCGGGCGGCCGCTACTGGCGCAGCATTTCCTATCTCGGCGCGGCCAAGCGCATGGATCCGGCGATGCTGACGAAGTCGGGCGTCATCCTCGGCATGGGCGAGACGCAGGACGAGATCCGCCAGGCGATGACGGACCTCCGTAAGGCGTCGGTCGACATTCTCACGCTCGGCCAGTACCTGCGTCCTTCGGAACATCACGCGCCGGTCGCGCGTTGGGTGACGCCGGCGGAGTTCGCCGAGTGGAAGCGCATCGGCGAGGAGGAGCTGGGCTATCGTCACGTCGAGTCGGGCCCGCTCGTGCGCTCCAGCTACCACGCCGAGACGCAGGCGCGCACGGTACAGGCCGGGGGCGTCGGTGAGTTGAGCGATATCCTCGAAGCGGATGTACCGGCACCCGCTGAGCTGGTCGGCGGTCCGAAGCTGGTGCAGCTGGAGAGGCGTCGGGCCGGCTGAGCACGTCGAGCCTCCGTTCAGAAGACGGGACGGTCCGCACGGCGGCCGTCCCGTTCGTCGTTTGAAGGGATCGATACTCGTGACGCGCAACGCATGACCTTCTCACTCGAAATGCGAGCGGCCCTGCGCAAGTTGCGCCAGCGGCCGGGCGCGTGGCTGCTGGCCGCGGTCGCACTGGGCGCCGGTTTGGGTGTGGCCGCGTCCATGTACGCACTGGTGCACGCGGTCGTGCTGCGCCCGTTGCCGGTGCAGGATGCCGATCGCGTCGTCGTCGCGTGGGGTGTGCACACGACGCGCGGCATCGACCACTTCCCGTTCAGCGCCGACGCATGGGAGCGGGTGCGGGACGAGTCGCGCGTGCTCGCAGCCGTGGCGGGCACGGAGTCGGGCGGCGCGAGCGAGCGACTGATCGAAGAGGCCGACGGCAGCCTGACGCGCAGCCGCTGGAGCCGCGTGCTGGGCGACTACTTCGGCGTGCTCGGCGTGCGACCGCACCTCGGCCGACTCACGACGGCGGACGACGATGTTCCGGGCGGCGCCCACCTCGCGGTCGTCTCACACCGGCTCTGGCAGCGGCGCTGGCAGGGATCGGCCGTCGCGCTGGGGGGTGTGCTTCGTATCGACGGCGTAGCTTACACGGTCGTGGGCGTCGCGCCCCCGGAGTTCGACTACCCGCGTGGTACCGAGGTGTGGACGCCGCTCCAGCCAGCCGCGCCACAATTCCGCGAGCTGGACGTCGTGGCGCGGCTCGCGCCGGGCGGCACGCCGGAGCAGCTGTCGGCCGAGTTGCGGCAGCTGTTCTCGAGTCCCGGACTGCCGGAGTTCTACCGCGACGTCGAGCCGGTCGTGCAGACCCTGCCCGAGGTCATCTTCGGCGACCTGCGGTCCGCCGTCCTGCTGCTGCTGACCGGTGCGTTGCTGCTGTTCGTCATTGCTGCGGCGAACGTCACGAACCTCGTCGCGCTGCGGCGCACGGAACGGACACGCGAGCTCGCGATTCGACGCGCTCTCGGCGCGTCGCCGGGCACATTACGAACGGGACCGGCCACGGAAGCGGCGGCGATCACGGCGATTGCGATGGTCGTGGCTGCCGTCGTCGCGTTCGCGGTCGTTCCGGGACTTCTGGCGCTGACGCCGGGCGACCTGCCGCGCGTTGCGGACCTGCGGCCCGGTTTCGAGACAACCGCGGCGCTGGCGACAGGCACGTTGCTCGCTTTCGTGTTGATCGTCTGGTTGCCGACCGTCATGCGACGGGGCGGCGCCGCGGTCGATACGGAAGCGCTGCGCACGGCGACAGGCAATCCGCCCCGGCCGAGGGGCCAGCGGTTGTTGCTCGGTGGGCAGACCGCACTCGCGGTGTGGGCCGTCGCTGCGGCGGCCCTGCTCGGCCGAACCCTGCTCCACCTGCAGCATCTCGACCGCGGCTTCGAGATCGAGGCGCTGCAAATCGTCCAGCTGGACCATTCGCACCCGCACTTCGCCGTGCCCGCCAGCTTCCAGGACCGACTCGAGGCAGTGATCCGTGTGATCGAGGCGACCCCTGGCGTGCGTGCCGCCACGCCGCTGCTGACGCCGCCGCTGTCCGGGCGAAGCGGGTTCGATGTCGTGCCGACGCTCGAAGCGGCGGATCACGATGGCACGACGCCACTCCCGTATCTGAACCTGGAGGTCGCCTCGACCGGGCACTTCGGTGCACTCGGCATGACCGTGCTCGCGGGTCGGACCATCCGGGAGGACGACCGCGAGGGTGCGCCACCTGTCGCCGTCGTGAACGTGCGCACCGCGGAAACGCTGTGGCCCGGGCGCGACCCGATCGGCCGTCGTATTCGCCTGCCGTTCCCGGGGTTCGAAGAGACGTGGTTCACGGTGGTCGGCGTCGTGGGCGACTCGCGGTACCGCTCGCTCACAGAGGTCCGACCGTCGATCTATGTTCCGCCTCGCCAGCTGACGGTCTTTGCGCCGCGCTACGTGGGCGTACGGGCGGACCCGGATGTGCCGTTGGCGGGAGCCGTACGACGCGCGCTCCAACACGCGCCGGACCTCCGTTTCGTGTCCGTCACGGGCGCATCCGAACGAATGGCAGGGCCGTTGGAACGGCCGCGGTTCGCGGCGGCGGCCCTGTCTGCGACCGCGATCCTGATCCTCGTCCTCGCCACACTCGGCGTATACGGCGTGACGGCGGCGGGGGTGGGCGCACGGCAGCGGGAGATGGGCATTCGGCTCGCGATCGGCGGCCGACCGGCCGATGTCGGACGACTCGTCGTCCTCGAGACACTGGCTGTCGTCGGAATCGGTGTCGCCGCCGGGCTTGCTGCGGCCGCCGTGACCGGCCGCCTGGCCTCGGGCCTGCTCTACGGCGTGACGCCGGCAGACGCCATCTCGTACGGCTTCGCGATTGCGACGGTGCTGGGCGCCGCGCTGCTCGCGAGCGTGCCACCGGCGTTGCGGGCGGCGGCGACGGATCCGATGAGTGTCATGCGGGTCGACTGACCGAGCACGGCCGCGTTGCCACCCCTGTCCGTTGGTCGTTAGCTTGACCGTCTGATCTCGGACCGGGCGGCTGCGTGACGATGATCCGCAAGCCTAAGCCCTGAAATCACTTGGAGAATTCGTCCCGCACCGGGCGGGGGTCGCGGGTGGCGGCCGGTCGCACCCGGAATCGGGACGTGAACCAGGCTGGAGACGTGTCGATGGCGCAGACCAAGGCGGCCGCCAAGCGCGGCGAGGACCAGGCGAACGGCAAGCGCGCGCTCGCCGGCCTGTCGAAGGAGCAGGCGCACGAGCTGCTTCACCAGATGCTGCTCGGGCGACGCTTCGAAGAGAAGACGGCCGAGGCGTACGCGATCGGTAAGATCGGCGGGTTCTGCCACCTCTACATCGGACAGGAGGCCGTGGCCGTCGGCGCGATCTCCGTTCTGCGCAAGGAAGACTACGTCATCACGGCGTACCGCGAGCACGTCCAGGCGCTCGTGAAGGGCGCCACCCCGCGCGCGGTCATGGCCGAGTTGTACGGCAAGGCGGATGGCAGCTCGAGGGGCCGCGGCGGCTCGATGCACATCTACGATGCCGAAAGCAACTTCATGGGCGGCTGGGGCATCGTGGGCGGGCAGATCCCGCTCGCCACGGGCTTCGGCTTCGCCATCAAGTACCGCAAGCAGGACCGCGTCTGTGTTTGCTTCATGGGCGAGGCGGCGGTGAACCAGGGCGCGCTGCACGAGTCGCTGAATATGGCGGCGCTGTGGAAGCTGCCGGTCATCTTCGTCGTCGAGAACAACCGCTTCGGTATGGGCACGGCCTGGGAGCGCGCGTCGTCCCTCTACGACATCTCGCAGAAAGCACACGCCTACGACATGCCTTCCGCCGTGGCGGACGGCATGGATGTGCTGAAGATGCGCGAGGTCATGCAGGAAGCCGTGGACCGCGCGCGCACGGACAGCACGCCCACCTTCGTCGAGGCACGCTGCTACCGGTTCATGGGTCACTCGATGTCGGATCCGGTACACGGCGTCTATCGCACCAAGGAAGAAGTCGAAGAGCACAAGCAGAAGGATCCGATCCGCAGGTTCATCGAGGATCTCGAAGACGCCGGGCTGCTCACGGACGAAGAGCTCAAGACGATGGACAGCGAGATCAAGGAGATCGTCGAAGACGCCGCGCATTTCGCCGATGAATCGCCGGAGCCGGACGAATCGACGCTCTACGAGTTCACCTACGCCGATGAGAATCCGCACGGCCGTC
>JBFJPA010000308.1:0-6188 GCA_041617355.1 Longimicrobiales bacterium | reverse complement strand
TCGCGTAGATCGCGACCTCGACGCGACGGTTCTGGCTGCGGCCGTAGTCCGAGCTGTTGTCAGCGACGGGCTCCACCTCGCCGCGGCCGTCCGTGCCGATCCGATCCTGCCGGACGCCCTGCTGCGCGAGGTATCGCGCCGCCGAGCGAGCGCGCCGCTCCGAGAGCCCCTGGTTGTACGAATCCGAGCCGATCGCGTCGGTGTGGCCGACGATGAGCAGGTCGGTGTCCGGGTAGTCGCGTACGCTGGACGCGAGGTTGTTCAGGTTCTCACGCGCGGCGCCCTGGATTACGTCGGAATCGAAGGCGAAGAGCAGGCCCGAGTCGAAAGTGACGAGCAGGCCCTCACCCACGCGTTCGACCTTGGCGTTCGGGATCTTCGCGGCCAGCTCCTTGGCCTGCTTGTCCATGCGCGAGCCGATGATCGCGCCCGCCGTGCCGCCCACGGCCGCGCCGATGATGGCGCCCTTGGCGGTCGATCCCGCCGCCTTGCCGATCGCGGCGCCCGCGGCGGCCCCGGCGCCCGCGCCGATCACCGCGCCCTTCTGCGTCCGCGACATGCTGCATGCGCCCATGCTGACCGGGATCACGATGGCCAGACCCAGCGTAAGCGTTCTCGAACGATTCATTCGCATTTCTATGACACTCCTGCCCGGGTTCCTCTCAGACGAAACGGCGCCCCGCGAGCGGCCGGGGAGCCGTGTCGATCAGAGGGAGCAAGGCTGGTGCCATGCTCCGTATAAACGTCTTAAGTATTTGTGAAGATTATGTTTAGACGATCAGATCAGCGGTGTCGCCCCGCCGCACGAGCCTCCCGCGACCTCCACTTCCAGTCACTTCCGTCCACTCGTGGTGACGTTGTGCTCGGCTGGAGCATGGACCACGCCATCGCCAGATGGATGGGCAGCAGGAGCGCGATGATCCGTCCGTTCGCCTGGTCGAAGAACGGCAGGACACGAAGCGCCAGGCCGAGCACGGACAGGCCGGCGAGCGTGAGTGCGAGGGCTGACGCGAAGGTCCGCGCGCGCTGGCCGAGCAGCGAGGCAGGACCGGCGACGAGGAGGGCCAGGGCCAGCGGGTTCGTCTGCAGCAGGTTCTCGTTGCCGTACGCCGCGACGTGGTCGGTGAAGGCCCAGAGGCCCGTCAGGACGACACCGAGCAGGCCGGTCGCGAGCGCCCAGGCGACGACGATCACGGCCAGGACGAGTCGCGCGATGCCGTTGCGGCGAGCGGCCGTGCCGAGTCCCGCGACGATGATGCCGGCCGCGATTCCAGCGATCAGGAAATCGAGGAACCGATTCGGCGCCCGCTCCGGCGGCGGCAGCCGGTTGGCCTGGAACAGCACAACTTCTTCGGCGACGAGAGGGACGATTCCGCCATCGATCCCGCGCACGGTGACGCGCCGGAGGTGGTCCCGCAGACGCATCGGGATGAACCCCTCATCCCAGGCCGTCAACGGGATGTCGGTGGCCGGGCCGAGACCCAGGTCGATGCCGGCGTAGATCGGCAGGTTCTTCGACGTCAGGCGAAGGGCTTCATCACGGAACGTGAGTGCACTGGAGGGGCCCGAGAGTTGATTGCGCAGTGCCCCCTCGAGCACGCGATCGAGCGCGTCCCGTACGCGGGTCGAACAGTTGTCGCGAAAGTAGTCGTAGACGTAGTACCGGTTCTCCGGCAGTACATTCCATTCGAGGAAGCGGCGCAGCTCGACCCGTTGCGCCGGCGTCAGGCGGAGCTCCTGCTCGACGACGGACCGATTCTCGGTCTGGTAGTACGCGACCATCCGTCCGAAGTCGAGGTCCTGCATCCAGTAACGCATGGTGCCCTTCAGAAACCGGCCGAGGAAGCCCGGCTCGTCGAAATCGAACATGCCGTAGTTGTAGGCGATGTCCGTTCCGTTCGCGCTGTCGTGGATGCGGATGGCGTTGTGGCCGAAGTTCTGCCAGATCGCGTCGCCGTAGTCGATCGTGATGAGCGAGACCTTCAGCTCGGATCCGGCCGGCAATACGGGAGTGGGGTCAGCGGGCAGCTGCGCGTTGACGGCGAGGGGACAGATGATCCCGAGCGCCGCGAGGGATGCGGCGAGGCGGAGCCGGTGGGTGCGAGAGGCAGCGCCGCGCACGAAAGCGTTCGAGGTTCAGTGAGTGGGAAGGCGAAGCCGGGCCGGTCGCAAGCGAACCAGCCCGGCCGCGCCGCGGTCGACGCGTGTCCCCGGCGGGGACCGTCGCGTCAGCCGCCCGCCTTCGCGGAGAGCGATTTCACGTACCGCGCGACCGCCTGGATCTCGGCGTCCGTCAGCTGGGCGCCGCCCATGGCGGGCATCGGCGCGGGGTGTTCCTTCGGATTCGGCACACCCTCCTTGACGAGCTTCGCGATCGCGTCCAACGAGCCGTCGACGTTCAGCCATTTGGCATCGGTCAGGTCCGGCGCGAGAGCGGTGCCCTTGCCTTCGGTGCCGTGACAGGCGGCGCACAGGCCCTTGCCCGTGAAGATCCCCTTGCCGGCCGTGTCCTGTACCATCGTGCGCGTCGTCTCGATGGGTCCGTCCGGACTCGCGCCCCCTGCGGCCATGGCAGCGCCGAGCGCGCCGATCACGAGCAACGTCTTCATGCGAGGTCTCCTCGTCGGTCGGTGGTTCCGAAGTTTAGAACGCAGCGACGAATCCCGCGACCAGCCGCGTCCGTTCCGCTTCGACATCGTACTGCGCTTCGCCCGTCAGGCGCAGGTTCCGCGCGAGCGCGTAGTTCAGTCCGAACGCCCACGTTTCGTACCGGTCCAGCAGGCCATCCTCACCCTGCCGCACGGTGAAGACACGATCGTCGGACACGACCCGATTGTACAGGCCCGTCAGGAACCAGCGTCCCGTGGGACCCTGCGGGCCCCAGATGAGTTCCGCAAAAAGCGCGTCGACCTCGGTGTCCACGGCGCCGAAATCGCCGAAGAAGGGACGGCTGTCCGTGCGCCGCAGGAACTGTCCGTTCAACTCGAGTTCGCCGAGCCCCACCGTCACGTCGGGCCCGTAGATCCGGATCTCATCGCCCAGGCCGTCGTTCGACTCGGCCGCGAAGTAGGCGAAGCCGCCGACGCGGAAGGGACCGAACCCCTGTGATACACGGACCGCCGCGCCCTTGCCATCGTCGCGATCGTACTGCTTCCGGTCGCTCGCCTCCGAAAGACCGCGCCCGTTCACCAGCTGGACCGCGACGTCGGCGTCCGCCCACGGCGACCACAACGCCATCAAGCCGCGGTCGTACGTCAGATCCGCACGCGCATTGCCGACACGGACGCGATACGGCTGGTAATCTTCGTACTCGAGTCGAAGCTCACGCTTGAACAGTGGGTCCGACACCTGGAACTGGCCGGCGATCAGACTGATCCCGCTGCCCGCGATGTCCGTGAACTGCACGTACGCATCTTCGAGCCCGACCACCTCACCGCGCTCGGACATGTAAAAGTACAGGTAATAGCTGATCTTGCTCGCGATCTGGCCACCCGACAGCAGCTTCACGCCGTACGGCGCCTGCAGATCCGTCGACGCGCCATCGTCAGGCGCGTTCGCGAGCGCCTCGAGATAGGCGTCCAGCCGCAACGCGAGCGGGATCTCGCGCAACAGACGAAGCTGCGCATCCCCGGTTTCGAGGGTGTCCCGGGGCGCTTCTCCGACCGCCATCTCGAACCCGTTCGCGGCGAACTGCTCGCCGAATTCCGTCAGTCGCGGAACCGGCGCATGACAGAGCGCGCAGGTCACGCGGTATTTGCGAGCGAAAGCAGGAATGCCGGCGGCCGTCCCGGCAGAACCGAGGATCACGGCCAGGGCCGGCAACAAGAGCCAGTGCGTACGCATCTCGTGCTCCCGTCGTGGGAACGGTGTGCAGCAAACATCCACCTCCGCCATTGGACGCGCGAGGGGCGTTTTCCGCTGTGGGGCGGGGAGGTTTCGGACGGCGGGACGCTAAGCCACGTCGAGGCAGGAGCGAATCAGCCGCACCAGGTCCTGTGGAGCGTAGGGTTTGGGCAGATAGACGGAGCGCTCCCCGAGTCGATCGAGGCCGGCCAGCTCGGCGCTGTAACCGCTTGTGAATACGACGGGAAGCGAGGGCCGGTCGGCTCGCAGCCGGGTTGCCAGGTCCATGCCGGTCATGCCGCCGGGCATGACCATGTCGGTGAGAACGAGGTCGATTTCGGCGGCGTGCCGGGCCCACAGACCGAGCGCGTCCGGACCGGACGCCGCGTCGATCACGCGGTAGCCGTGCTTCCCCAGCACTCTCGTTACCATGGCCCGAACGGCGCGTTCGTCTTCGACGACGAGGATGGTCTCATCACCGCCGACGACAGGGATGCTCGCGACGTCCGTGGCGGCCTCCTCGGTCCGTCCGTTCGAAACGGGCAGGTACACGCGGAACGTGGTCCCGCGCCCGAGTCGTGACGAGACGTCGACCCAACCTTCGTGTTGGCGGGCAATGCCGTAGACGGTGGCCAGACCGAGGCCCGTGCCCTTGCCGACCTCTTTCGTCGTGAAGAAGGGCTCGAAGATCCGGTCCAGGTCCCTGGCGTGGATGCCAGTTCCGCTGTCCGTCACGCTCAACGTCACGAAACGGCCGGCGCGGGCGCCCGGCATGCGGACGGCCTCACGCTCGTCGATCTCGCTGACGGCGGTCGAGACCGTGAGCGTGCCGCCGCCCGGCATCGCATCGCGGGCATTTACGACCAGGTTCGCGATGACCTGCTCGATCATGCCGGAATCCGCGCGAACCGCGGGCAGCTCGCAGGCCGGCTCGACGTGCAGCGCGATGTCCTCGCCGAGGATCCGGCCCAGCATGCGCGCCATTTCCTGGATGACATGATTCAGATCGATCGCGCGCGTGCGCATGACCTGCTTGCGGCTGAACAGGAGCAACTGGCGGGTCAGGTCGGCGGCGCGGTTCGCGGCCGTGTCGATCTCGGCAAGCGGCTCTGCCAGGTCCTCCCGCTCGCGCAACGCCTCCGCGAGCAGCGCCACATAGCCCTTCTGGATCGACAGCACGTTGTTGTAGTCGTGCGCGATGCCCGCGGCCAGCAGCCCGATCGATTCCAGCCGCTGCATCCGCCGCAACTGGTCCTCGGTCGCACGGCGCTCCGTGACGTCGCGGCCGACCGCGTAGAACAGCCCATCCTCCAGGACCGGCACGGCGCTCCACGAGAGCCACCGATAACTGCCATCCGCATGGCGGCACCGGTTCTCGAACGCTACGATCTGTGAGCCCGCGAGGAGCCGCCTCGCCTGCCGCCGCGAACGAGACACGTCATCGCGGTGCACGAGCTCGAGAAACGAGCGGCCCACCATTTCGTCTACCGGGAAACCCAGCGTCCGCTCCCACGCCGGGTTCAGCCGCACGAGCCTGCCCTCGACGTCGGCGATACAGAACACGTCGAGGTGCAGCGAGAACATGCGGTCGAAGTCCGCGACCGCACGCCGGGCCGAAACGCGCTCGGAGATGTCGCGCACCGTGCCGATGAAGACCGGCTGGCCGTCGTTGTCGACGCGCACCACCGTCAGCTCCAGCGGCAGCTCCGTTCCGTCCGCGCGGAGCGCGGGCAACTCGACGCGTTTGCCCAGAATCCGCGGCTGGCTGCTCGCCAGGTAGCGTTCCAGACCACGGCGGTGCTGATCGCGCAGACGCTCGGGCACGATCGTGTCCGCGATGGTCCGGCCGACCAGTTGGTCGCGCGTCCAGCCGAAGATGCGTTCGGTCGCCGGGCTCGCGTCGAGGATGACGCCGGATCCGTCCATCGCGATGATGCCGTCCAGCGACGATTCCCACACCGCCCGCTGGTAGGCGAACGCCGTGCGCAGGCGCGTCTCGCTCTCGCGCAGCGCGCGTTCCACGACCTCGCTGAGAAGCGGGTCCTGCGCATGCTGTCGGTCGGGCTCGAGGCGCTCAGCCTCGTGCAGCGCGTCCGGCCCCTCGCTCGCACTCATTTCGCCTTCGTCTGACTGGCGCGATTCTCAATCTGGATGTCAGTTTCGGCGACGCCAAGTGGTTCTGAAATTGCCGTTTGACGGGAGCACGCCGGTGCGGCCGATGGCGCCACTCGCGCGGGAGCCGAAACCCGCCCCAGTTTCTTCCACGGCATCCAACCAACACGGCGAAGGGACTCCGTGAATCACGACAGCGGCAAGACACCGAACGCGCGGGGTATCGACGACCG
>JBFJPA010000307.1:0-6190 GCA_041617355.1 Longimicrobiales bacterium | reverse complement strand
CAGCGCGCGCGCGCGGCGGCCGCGTCGGGATTCGTCATGGCGCTCTCCGGAGAGGTCGGCGATTCCGGCGGGGCGTGTGAGCCCCGTTTCGGCGAGCGCCAAGACTAGGCCGCGGCGGCGCGGCCTGCCAGTCCAGCGGGCTCGCGGACGGGCTCTTTCGCGGCGCCCGACGGTGTGTGGGGATCTGCGAGCTACTCGCTGCGCAGCACTTGGTTGGGGTCGATCCGGGCCGCTCCAAACGCGGGCAGGCCGAGCGCGGCGAGGAACGCGTCATCGAGCCGTCCAATTCGATCCACCCGAAGGCCCGGCGCCGACGTCGCCAGGACATGCCGGACCGCCTCGCCCGGGACTGCCACGCTCCGACCGTGACCGACTGACGTAACGTCAACCGGTCACGGTCGAGACGAGATTACTGCACGATATCGGCTTTGGTCGGCCGCACGAGCCGGGCGAAATCGGCGTACGGGATGGTCACGGTCTCGGTATGTGAGCCGGCCTGTGTGACGATCCGATCGTTCTGCGCGAGCCGGTCGTCGACCACGACGGGAACGCCGTACAGGTTGCCGAAGGCCGGCATCGCGCCGAGGTCACAGTCGGGGAAGATCGTGCCGAACTCCTTTTCCTCGGCGAGCCGTGCGGACGTGCGGCCGAGCGCGCTGGCGACCTTGCTCACATCGACGTGCTCGGGCGCCGGCACGACGGCCATGGCCAGCTGTCCATCCGCGTTCACCATGACGGTTTTGGCGAACATGCGGCCCGGGACGTGCTCGACTGCCGCGACCTCCTGCGCCGTGAACGCCTGCTCGTGACGGTGAAACTCGTGATCGACGCGGTTTTCGCGCAGGTAGGTGTCCAATCGATCGTGGCAGCTCATGTTCCCTCCGCGGAAGGGCCGCCGGACCGAGATCGGCGAGGGCGATGCCGGGGTGGCGGCGTGGGTGTCGCGTGCGGCAACGCTCGCGGGACGAAACGCTGCACGGACCTGTCTACTGTATTCCACTGTTGCGCGGGACGGCGGCCCGACGCAAGCCGCATTTGCCGGACGAAATGTCCGGCAGATGACGGCCGGCCTTGGCCACATCGGCTCCCGTCGCGCATCTTCGGGGCCAAACTCTGCGCAGGAAGTCCCCACGGTCCGGGCTGGACGTTCGTCTGCGGCATGCGCTACGAGCCGGCGCTGGGCGGTGTCTCCGCGACGGGCTGTCTGTGGGGCGTGCGAGAGGACCGGAAGCAGGTCTACTGGCATTTCATCTATGCGTGGGATCCGGTCGCGGAGCGTGCCTTTCTGTATCAGAGCGGAGGCGACGGCCGAGTCGGCATCGGCACACACGTGCGATCGGCGTGGCAGCCTCGCCGCACGTACACTTGGATCCGCGGACGGGCGGAAACGGCGCCCTGCTGAGGTGCGGACGCCTTGCGGTGCGTAAGCGGGCGGGCTAGTCCGTCCGCATCGCGATCGCAGGATCGATCCGAACGGCCCGGCGGACGGGCAGCACGGTTGCGAGCAGGGCCACCATGAGGAGCACGAGCGGCGCGCCGACGAGTGCGACCGGGTCGCGCGCGGGCACACCGAAGAGCAGGCTCTCGATCAGGCGACCCGATGCCAGCGCCGCCGCCAGGCCGATGATGAGGCCCGGCAGCACGAGGCGCAGCGATCGCCGAAGCACGATGGCGGCGATCTCGCGGCGCGATGCACCGAGCGCAACGCGCACTCCGATTTCGCGAGTCCGCTGCGCCACGCGATACGCCATCACGCCGTAGAGCCCGACGCACGCGAGCAGCAAAGCGATCAAACCCGTCAGCCCGACGACGGTTGCACTGGCCCGGTAGCGAGCGATCTGCTCGGCATGGACCGATTCCAGGGTCTCGACGGCGGTCAGGGCTATGTCGGGATCGATGTCGTGCAACACATCACGGACCGGGTTCGCCAGGGCGGCCGGCGCAGATTGCGATCGGATCATGAACCGAACCGCGGGCTGATAGAATTGCTCGAAAGGCAGATAGACCTGCGGCCAGCGCTCCTCCGCCAGCCTATAATACGTTGCATCCCGTACGACGCCGACGACGGTGAGCGGCGGTGTCGATCCGCGCTGGATCGTGCGGCCGACGGACCGGTCCGTCCCGAAGGCCAGGCGTGCGAACGTCTCGTTCACGACAACGACGCGCGCACCTCCCGAGCGGTCTTCGTCTGCGAAGTCCCGGCCATGTACGAGCGGAATGCCCATACCTTCGAAGTATCGGGATCCCACGACGTTCAACCCCGTGGTCAATTGTGTGCGTCCGTCCGCGAAACCACTGCCTTCCCACGGCTCGAGGTCCGTGGTCCAGTCGCCGCGAAACGGGACCTGCCGCGTCGTCGTGGCAACGGTCACGCCGGGCAGCGCGCGCAGCCGATCGAGCGCGGTGCGCACGAACACGCGGCCACGTTCTTCATCGTAGCCATGATTCCGCAGATTCACGCCGACCAGCAGGACGCCGCGCGTGTCGAAGCCGAGATCTACGGCGCGCGCGGCCGTGAACGAGCGCGCGAACAACGCCGCACTGGCCACGAGCACGAGGGACAGCGCGATCTGCACGACCACGAGCAGATCACGAGTCCGCCCTCCGCCGGCGTGTGCGTTGCGTCCCTGGATGAGTCCGACCACGTCGAGTCGGTGAGCGCGACGCGCTGGCACGGCGCCAACGACCAACGCCGTGAGAAAGGACAGACCCACCGCAAATGCGACCGCTCGTAGATCCGGCACGACGGGCACATCGCCAGCGACGGGCAACAGCGCGGCCGCCGCACGCGCCGCAACGACGGAGAGCCCCAGGCCCACTGCACACCCTGCCGCACCGAGCATCAGGCTCTCCGTCAGCATCTCGCGGGTGACGCGAGCTCGCCCAGCACCCAGCGCCGTGCGGATCCCCATCTCACGATCGCGGGTCGTGGCCCGCGCCAGCAGCAGGACGGCGACATTCGCCGCCGCGATCGCCAGCAACAAAGTGACGGCCGAGAGCAGAATCCGCGTCAATCCGGCCAGACTCGCCCGCGTCGATGGAATCCAACGCAAACGCTCCGTGACGAGTACGGTCTCGTTCGGATCCAGATGACCCTGCTCACGCAAACCGGTCGCGATCCGCGCCAGGTCTGACTGCGCCGCCGCGGCCGTTGCCTGCCCGTTCAGTCGGCCCACGGCGAAGAGCCAGCGGTCGCGAAGCTCAGGCAGCCGCTCGCGCCACGCCGCATCCGTGCTCGGCGCGACTGCGTCGCGCATCAGAATCGGAATGTAGACGTCCGGCGGCGCGGGAGTCGGCGTGAGCCCGGCGAACTCGCGTGGCGCCACGCCAATGACCGTGAAACGATGTCCGTTCAGCAGAACGTCCCGCCCCACGGCCTCCGCGGCCCCTCCCAGCCGATCCCGCCAGAAGGACCACGACACAACGGCGACCGGGTGCGTGCCGGCGGTACGATTCTCTTCCGCTCGAAAGAAACGGCCCGACGCCGGCGACACTCCAAGGACATCGAAGTAGTCCGCCGTCGCCGTCAGCACTGTCACCTGTCCCAACGCCTCGCCCACGCGGGCCATCGCCGACAGCGTGCTCGACGAATACGCGGCGAGGCCGCTCAACGTCGTCGCGCCGTCCCGATACTCAAGATAATCCGGATAGGAAAGAGAGCCGCCGACGTCCGGCGAGCCCCACGACCGGTACACGCGCACCAGACGGTCCGGCTCCGCTACGCCCAACGGAGCTCGCAGGAACAGTCGATCCGCAATCGTGAAGATCGCCACGTTCGCGCCGATCCCGATGCCCAGCACACTCACCGTCAACAGTGTGAAACCGGGTCGCCGCGCCAGTGAACGCAGCGCATATCGCACGTCCCGCCCGAAACCCATCAGCATCGGTTGCCTCCGGCGCTGCTGCCGCGATCCCTTCGCAAACCACGCTCCCACAGCGTCCAACCACGACCACAAAACGATCCCGGCGGATTCGCGCAGGCAGGCACGCCGTGCCGCGCGCACGCCGCGCGCCGCGGCCACGCGCGCGAACACATCTTCGAGGTCCGCCAACGCGCGGTCCGCGCTTTCTCGCGAGAGCAGCCATTCGAGCAGCCGCCGTGCGCTCTCCGGTGGGCCATCCGTTCGCCTCATCCATCCCTCACGCTCGACCGGCCTCGCCACAACACCTCGCGGACCTGCCGGCTCTCCCTCAGCGCCGCCTCACCGGATCGCGTGACCGCGTAGTGACGCCGCCGCCGGCCGCCCGGCGACGGCGTCGGCTCGCCCAGCCACGACTCCACGAGGCCCTTCCGCTGCACGCGGTCCAGTGCCGCGTAGATCGCGCCCAGACTCGATCGCCGGCCCGCGTCCCGCTCGAGCAGCTCCTGGATCGTGCCGCCCGTCGCGGCGTCCGCCAGCGCCCGCACGGCCAGCATCACGATCTCTTCGAACTCACCGAGGTGGTCACCCTTCATATTTTTCCTACAAAAGAGAATAAGGCTACCTTGGCATCACGAGCGGCCCCACGCAAGGGTGTCGTTCGGCACGCAGCCGTTGACCATGGGAGCGGGTTTCGGCAGGTTCTGGAGTACCCCGCGCCGTTGCCACTCTTCCTCTTTCGCTCGGTGATCGTGACACGATCGGTGGAGCGCCTGCGGATCACGAGTCTCGCCCTGGGCATGCTGCTCGTGGCGTTGGGGCCGGATGTGCGCGTCGTGGCGGGCGTGCAGGCGGAGGCGCGAAAGGAATCGGAGAAGCCGGAGCGGGGCCGGCTGACGGGTCTCGTCTACGACAGCATTCGGAGCAAGCCGTTGCCGGGGGCGCAGGTCGTGCTGCTGGGCACGCCGTTCCGCGGGCTGACGAACGGCGAGGGGGCGTTCCTGATCCCGAATCTGCCGCCGGGGCGCTACCGTGCGGCGTTCGTGCACGAGCGGCTGGACAGCCTGACGTTCGTGCCGCAGCCGCGCGAAATCGAGATCGGTGTGGGCCTGACGCGCGTGACGCTGGCGATTCCGTTGGCGCCGCCGATCCGTTCGGCGCAGCATGAGGCGCGCAAGGTCGCGACGGCGCTGAACGACATGGGTGTGGAGGTCGATACGCGGGTGCAGACGCTGATCGACGAGGCTGTCGGGATACCGGTACCCGGCAAGATCGTGGGCATTGTTCGGGACGAAGCGACGAGTCGTCGCATCTCGGATGCGTCAATTGCGCTGCAGGGCACGAAGTTCCGCGCGATGACGGATGGGCAGGGACGGTTCGTGTTCGTCGGCGTTCCTCCGGGCAACTACGTTTTGGCGGCGGAGATGCTGGGATATGCGGCGCGCTTCGAGACGTTCCGCATGGTCCCCGGCCGTGGCTTCGACGTGGACCTGTCGCTTTCGACACAACCCATCGCGCTGGAGCCGTTGAAGGTCGAAGCGCGGTCGCTGTCGCTCGAGCGAACGGGGTTCTACGATCGGCGGCTGGATCCGCTGTTGCAGGGCTCGTTCCTGACGCGGGGGGAGATCGAACGTCGGGCGGCGGAGTCGCTGGGCGATCTGTTCCGCGAGATTCCGGGTGCGCGTGTGGATCGACTCGGCATGGGCAATGCTCGCGTGCGATTTCTTCGTGCCGTGAGCGGGGGCACGGCGGGCCAGGGCTGCGAGCCGGGCGTCTGGGTGGATGGCATCCGGTCGCGCGACCCGTGGAACGATGTCCCGCCCATGACGATCGAAGCGCTCGAGGTCTACGTCGGCGCGATCGGTCCCGTCCAGTACAATCACTCGTGCGGCGTCGTCCTGGTCTGGACACGCCGTCCCGTCTAGCGCAGTCCCGGCAGCGCGTAGCGCTCGAGGGTCTGCAGGCCGTCGTTGTCGGTTCTCACCAGATAGATGCTGCGCGCTCCGAGCAGTAGCAGCTCCCTTTCCATCGGCAATGCGACCGTCTGGATGCGACGGCCTGCTTCGTCGAAGACGTCGAACCGGGCGGGCTCGCCGTCACGAGTCCAGCGACCGACCCAGACGCGGCCCGCCGCGTCGGCGAACACGGCGCCGGGTCGGAAGAGCGGAAGCGTGCGCCCGGCTCGTCGAGCCTTCACGCACACTCGATCAGGAGTCGCGCAGCGTCCGGGCCGGATCGACGACGGCCGCGCGTCGCGCGGGGATCCAGCAGGCGATCAGGGCCGCCACGGCGAGTGTGCCGCATCCCAGAGCATACGTGAGCGGATCGGT
>JBFJPA010000306.1:0-6191 GCA_041617355.1 Longimicrobiales bacterium | reverse complement strand
TCCTTCACGTCGCCATCCACGGTCTGTGTCGAGGACCAGATCGTGGTTTCCGTCGGACCGTACATGTTGATGACGCGGCCGCCGGTCGCGGCGCGCAGTTCGCGCGCGAGCGACCCCGGCAATGCCTCGCCCCCGACGAGCACGTTGTCCACGTCGGCAAGCGCCGTTCGTACGGCCGGGTCGGCTAGCAACAGGCGCGCCCGGGACGGCGTGCATTGCAGGTGCGAAATGCGGTACGTCCGCATCTGCTCGGCGAGACCGAGCCCGCGCGTTGGGCTCGCCTTGACTGCGGCGCAGGCCTGCTTCAACGCGTTGAGCTGCTCGAGGTGCCGCAGCACGAGATCGCCGTCCACGCCGAAATCGATCAGGCACGCGATCTCGTCCACGCCTGCCGATCGGATTTCCGAGACCGTACGCATGCAGCTCTCAACGGATCCGAACAGACCACTCGTCTCGTAATAGCGTTCGAACGAGAAATCGAGCAGTGCGTCGAGGTCCTCGGGTGAGAGCTTCTGGAACTCGTCGCCCGCCGCGGACAACGCGACCTTCGCCCGCCGCGAGTACGCCGTCCAGGATCCCGCGAAGTTCTTGATGAGTCCGACGGCCGTGCGCAGGTAGTTCTTCATCGGCTCGCGCACGAGCTCGCGGACAGCGTCGTCGTCGTCACCGACGAAGGTGTGCACCATCAACGTCACGTGACCGTCGCCCGCGTGGCCGCTCGTCCGCCACGCCCGACGGTACGCGGCAACGCGCTCGCGCACCTCGTCGATCGACTGCCCGAGCAAGTGCGTCAGGACGTGGGCGCCGGCCGCACCCGCCTGCTCGTAGGTCTCCACATTGCCGGCGGTGGTGACCCAGACCGGTAATTCCTTCTGGATCGGACGCGGCAGCGTTCGGACGGTTACGTCCTTGCCGTTCGGACCGGGGAACGCGACAGCCTCGCCTCGCCAGAGCCTGCGTAGGGTGCCCAGGCTCTCGAACATCTTGGCCTTGCGATCGGCGTGATTCTCCGGTGCCAGCACGAAATCGTCCGGATGCCAGCCCGACGCCACGGACAGGCCGACGCGGCCGCGCGAGATGTTGTCGACCAGCGACCACTCTTCCGCTACCCGAATCGGGTGGTGCAACGGGAGTACGACGCTGCCAGCGCGGATGCCGACGCGCTCGGTGACGGCGGCGACGGCCGCACCCGTGACCGACGGGTTCGGGTACAGGCCGCCGAACGCGTGGAAGTGACGCTCCGGCGTCCAGACCGCCTCGAAGCCATGGCGGTCGGCGAAGCGCGCGCCTTCGAGCAGCAGCCGATAGCGATCCTCGGGACGTTCCGCCTCGTTCGCGGCGAAGTAGAACAGGCTGAATCCGATCGCACCGACGTCGGCAGTCACGTCCGGTTGCGCCTGGCCGTCGGCGTAGATCACCACCTCGAAGCCGCGCGTGAGCGTCCAGAGCAGCTCGAGAACGGAGATGTCGAAGCTGAGGCTCGTCAATGCCAGCCATGTGCGTCGCTCACCAAGGTCGAGCCGCTCGTCCATCGCGTGGAAGAAGTTCACGACGTTACGGTGCTCGATCATCACGCCCTTGGGGCGGCCCGTCGAACCGGACGTGTAGATGATGTACGCGAGGTTGGCGGGCCCGGTCGTGCCGGACGGGGCCGGGCTTGCGGACGCGGCGTCCGTGGCCACGGCCTCATCGACCGCGATCACGGTCCCGTCGAAATCGGGGAATTGTCCGCGCAGCGAGCCCTGTGTCACGAGCACGCGCGCGCCGGAATCCTCGAGCATGTACGACAGACGCTCCGTCGGATACGACGGGTCGAGCGGCACATAGGCACCGCCCGCCTTGAGAATCCCGAGCAGTGCGACAGGCAGATCGAGCGAACGCTCGACGGCGAGGCCGACCGCGACGTCCGGCCCTACTCCAGCCGCGCGGAGCTGTGCCGCCAGCGCCGTTGCCCGGCGGTCCAGCGCCTCGTAGGACAGGGTCGCTTCGCCGAAGCGCACGGCCGTCGCGACGGGCGTGTGCTCGACCTGCTCCGCGAACAGCTCGTGGATACAGCCGTTGAGCGACCACGGCCGGTCCGTCGCGTTCCAGTGCGCGACCGCGCGCGTTTCGCTAGCGGAAACGGTGGGGATCTCGCGCAGGAACCGCGCCTCGCCGGTCGCCAGGCCACGCAGGATCGTGCCCAGACTCGCCGCCAATTGGGCCGCGAACGGCGTGCTGACGGTGGCACAGTCGTGGGCAAGCTCGAAGAGCAGTCGCGACTCGCCGTAGCCGTAAAGCGTGAGCGGGTAATTGGTTCGCTCGTGCAGCACAAAATCCCGCCGAGCCCACCGCTCACCCAGCGTCCGCATCGTCACGCCGAGCCGGGCGTGGTCGAATACGATGATGCTCTCGAACAGCGGCGTGCCGGCCGGCAGGCCACTCCACTTCTGGATGTCTACCAGCGGCGTATGTTCGTAGGCCCGGACACGAACATGATCGGACCGCAATTCGCTCAACAACTCGCCCACCTCGCGGCTGCCCTCCGCCCGCACGCGCACCGGCAACGTGTTGATGAAGACGCCGGCGACGGAATCGGCTCCCTCGATCGTGGAATGACGGCAGACCCGCGTCGCGCCGAATACGACATCGCTCTCACCGCTGAAACGCGCCAGCAGCACGGCCCACGCGGCCTGCACCAGCGTGTTTAGCGTGACCCCGTGGCGCTCCGCGAGCTCGCGAAGACCGTCCGTCTCCTGCTTCGTCAGCTCGAGGCCGACCGTACCCCGACCTGATTCGGCCTCCTCACCGGCCGCATCCGCCACTCGCGTCGGCGTATCGAAACCCTCCAGGTATTCCTTCCAGAAAGCGCGGTCTCCGCTGCCGTCGCGTCGCGACAACCACGAAATGAACTCGGCGTAGGCCGGCACCGCTGGCTGCACCAGCGCCTCGCCCCGCACGGCCGCCTCGTAGTGCCGGAACAGGTCCTCGAGAATGATCGGGAACGACCGGCCGTCCATCAGGATGTGGTGGAACGTCCAGACGAACCGGTACTCGGCCTCGCCGAAACGGAACAACCGCACTCGCCACAGCGGCGTCCCCGCCAAGTCGATGCCCCGCGCCCGGTCTTCGGCCAGATACGCCTCCAGAGCACCCGCTCGGTCGCTGGCACCACGCCCCTCCCAGTCTTCGAACGTGATGTCGATCGGGAGCTCCGCCATGACCTGCTGCTCCGGCGCCGAATCGCCGTTCCAGCGCAGGGACAGACGCAGATTCGAATGCCGCGCGGCAACCGCCCGCCACGCCGCCTCGAATCCCTCCCGGTTCACCGGCTCCGGCAGCGTGCCCACGATCTGTTCGATGTCCACGCCCGAGTGCGGATTGGTCAGGTGATGGAACAGCATTCCCTGCTGAATCGGAGAGAGCGGGAACGACGCGGTCGTGTCGATTGGCGGCATTGCCTGGTCCTCGGCTCGTCAGGGCCCCGCGCACACGGCGTTGCCGTCGAGTCCTGATCGGGAGTATCGGGCCCGTGCCACCGGCATTGCGCCGGCGACTCGTGCGCGGGACTGCTCGAACAACAACCATGCCACGCCCCGCCCGTCCCCTGGTGGGGTCCAACGATCCCTTCCGCGGCGGCCGGGCCTCGCCATTGTTGCACGCCCGCAACAGCGCCCGGCAGAGGCCAACGGCTGGTCGGGATTGCAGAATCCATGTGGCCCGACCGGTCCGGACGGTCTCGCGGCGTCTCGGCACCGGCTATGCGTCGGAGGACTGAGTCCGGCGCATGAGGAAAAGCCCCGGCAACGGAGCGTTGGCGGCGGAACGACAAACACCCGTTCAAGCGTTGCATCGCCCCCGCGGGCCGAACAGCCACGTTCGATCCGGCGGACCGGGGCCGCGTGCCGACCCTGGAGGTGCGCGTGACCGACTCCAGCTTGCCCGCCCGGCGACGACACGGCTCCAGAGCTCTGCGGCTTCTTGTCTGGACCGGGCTGATCCTGCTCGGCATCGAGCTGGCTTCCCTGCTCCTGATCTATTCCCTGTCACAGTGGCTCGGTGAGCCGATCCTGAAGCGATCGGCAATCTACCGCGATCAATCGGAGCAGGTTCGCTGGTTGCTCTCCGCCGAGGATCGCCGGATCGACCTTCATCCGGATTTCGGGTGGATCTACCGGCCGGGCTTCCGCGGTTCCGACACGATCAACTCGTGGGGTGCGCGCGGACTTCGCGAGTACGCAGCGCCGTCGCCACCGCATGTGTTGCGGGTCGGCGCGTTCGGCAACTCTTTCGTGCACGGCACGGAGGTCGGCAGCACGAACGCGTGGACGAGCGTGTGGGAGGCGTGGGACGCCACGGTCGAAGTCGTAAATTTCGGTGTGGGCGGGTACGGTGTCGACCAGGCGTTTCTGCGCTACCTCGGCGAACAGGAACGTCTGGCCGCGCACGTCGTCATCATCGGCTTTTCGCCTGACGACCTGAGTCGCGTTGTCAACGTTTTCCGCCGGTTCCGCTCGGTGCTCGAGCCGCCGCTCCTGAAGCCGCGCTTCCGTTTGGAACCCGACGGCTCATTGACCCTGCTCCCCGCGCCCGGCACCGATCGCGCCGCATACACGGAGATGCTCGCGAATCCCGAGCGCGTGCGCACGTTCGGACGGCACGACTCCTGGTACGATGGCCTGGTCTACGCGAACCCACTGTACGACGCGTTCGGCACATTGAGACTGGCCAGCGCGCTCGTGGAGAGGCTGTCCCGGCGATACTGGGATCCCGATCGCCTGATTGCCGATGGCCGATTTCGCGTCGAATCGGAGGCGTTCCGCGTTCAGCTGGCCATTTTTCGCTCGTTCGCGGACTCCGTGCGCTCCGACGGGGCCATCCCGATTCTTGTGTTTTTCCCGGATCGCGACGCGACGGCGGCCTTCCTGTCGCATAGGGGAATGGTTTACCAGCCGCTGCACGATGCGGCGGTCGCGGCCGGGCTTGACGTGCTCGACGCGCGAGAGGCGTTGCTGACACCCGCCCCGGCGGACCCTGCGTCGCTTTTCAAGGCCGGGGGACACTACAATGAACGGGCGAACGCCCGCATCGCGGCGTGGCTCCGCATGGAGCTGCCCGGCCTGCTCGCCGCGGCGTGTTCACGCGAAGCCGTCGAGTCCTGTGATCGGATTTCGCGGTGGCGGGCTGGAGCGCTCAGAACCTCGCGAAGCCCGGCAAGACCTTGAACAGGACGATCAGGCCCATCGCGACGAAGACGATGGCCAGGAGCATCGGGCCGAAGAAAACGCGACTGAAGATCGGGCTGTCGAACTTGAGGTGCATGTAGTAGTAGACGACCAGGATAAACTTGCCGGCCGACATGATGAGCAGCGACGGCACGAGCACGGGCGCGAGCGCTTCGATATAGAAGATCGCCACCTCGGCCGCCGTGATGATCGTCAGAATGACGCCGATCATCACGTAGGTTTTGATGGTGGCGTGGCCGCCGTGTTCGTCCCCGTCTGTGACGGCCGCCGTCTGTGTTTCGGTCGCCATGAAGCCCGTCTCCCCTAAGTAATCAAGTAGATCAGCGTGAAGATCGCGATCCACACGATGTCGACGAAGTGCCAATAGAGGCCCGCGATCTCGAGCCGGAGGGCGTTGGCCGGGCCGAGCTTCCCCCTCAGGCAGTCGACCCAGAGCATGAACAGCCACATCACGCCCACGGTCACGTGCGCGCCGTGGAATCCGGTCAGGATGAAGAACGACGAGCCGAACAGGTTCGTCTGCAGCTTCAGTCCGACGTGATAGAAGTGTGTGAACTCGTATGCCTGGAAGCCGAGGAAGCCGAGCCCGAGCACGATGATGGCGCCGATCCAGAACAGCGCTGCGCCGCGTTTGCCGCGCTGCAGCATGTCGAGCGCGATCACGACGGCCAGCGAGCTCATGAGCAGCACGAACGTGCTGATGGTCGTGAGCGGGATGTTCAGGACCTCGTGCGCGTACGGCCCGACGATGCTCTCGCCCTTGTAGACCATGTAGGTCCCGATCAGGGACCCGAAGAAGAGCGTCTCCGAGCCGAGGAACACCCAGAAGCCGAGCTTCCACATGTCCAGCCCGGTCGACGTCTGGGGGTGCGCGTGCGCTGTGGATGTCATCGTTCGAGTTTCGCCCCTTTTCGGGCTGGGGCTCGGGCTGGGGCTGGGGCTGGGGCTACGAATGACGGCGTAGTG
>JBFJPA010000305.1:0-6198 GCA_041617355.1 Longimicrobiales bacterium | reverse complement strand
GCGACGCGGCGGTCCATGGTCCCGATCTCGACCTCACCGCCCGGAAACCGGACCATCGAGCCGCGTTCGATGTCGAGCGTCGGATGTGGTGCGGGCGCGCCCCGCGGCGCACGATACGGCTCGCCCTGCTTGAGCTGGAGCGTCTGCAGGATGGTCTCGCCGTGCTGGTACTCGTGCTGCAGCACCATGTGGTAAACGAAGGCATCACGCAGTAGCGGCGCGGACGTGTCGAACGCGACATACTCGAGCGCGGCGAAGACTCGTGCACGGATATCGGCCATCGCGTCGAGGGTGGCGCACAGGCTGGGCAGCTCGAGGGCGCCGCGCACGCTACGCGGGTGCTCGAATGGGTTGTACAGGCCGGGCATCTCGCTGAAGCGGATCTCGCCACGCAGGTTGTCGAGCAGCCAGAGTGCTTCGAAGTGCGCGATGTGGCCGAGGTCCCAGAGAACCGGGCCCATGAGCGGGTCGTGTTGCTGGCGCAGGTCCGCTTCGCTCACGGGTGCGATCAGCAGCAGGGTACGCGCGCGCGCGTCGGCGAGCAGCTCGGCGATGGCGGTCGGTGTGGCGGTCATGGTTGCGGTGCGCTCCAGCGTTCCGATTTCGGGGCGGGGACGTGTACCTTGATCGTCCCCGGCGCCGGCCCGCTGTCGCGCCCGAATGAGTCCACGGGCCGGCGTCTTAGGGTGAATCCCGCTGGCGCCGGATCGGTGCCCGGCCATACGACCCCTCTTGGACGCGGTAGGGACGGGAGCCCCGGACGACCGAATGCTCGTAGCCGAACGGGTGGTGAAACGGTACGGCTCTGTAACGGCCCTGGACGGCGTGTCGCTGCGGGTAGCCGCCGGCGAGTGCGTCGCTCTCGTCGGCGAGAGCGGGTCCGGCAAGTCGACCCTGCTCCGCTGCTTCAACCGCACCGTCGAGCCGGACGCGGGCATCGTGCAGGTGAACGGCCAGGATGTCGCGAGCGCGGATCCGATCCAACTGCGGCGGCAGCTCGGCTACGTGCCGCAGGAGGGCGGCCTCCTTCCGCACTGGAGGGTCGGCCGAAACGTGGCTCTCGTGCCCTGGCTGAACCGCCAGCCGGACGCGACGGCCCGGGCCCACCAGGCCATGGACCGCGTCGGACTGCCGGCCGACCAGTTCAGCCGCCGTTGGCCGTGGCAGCTCTCGGGCGGACAGCGCCAGCGTGTGGCCATCGCACGCGCCCTCGCGGCAGCGCCGTCCACGGTCCTGCTCGACGAGCCCTTCGGCGCACTCGACGCCATCACGCGCGGCGAGCTGCACGAAGAGTTCCTGCGACTGCGTCGTGAGCTCGCGTTGACGATGCTCTTCGTTACCCACGACCTGCATGAGGCGGCCCTGTTGGCGGACCGGATCGCCGTGCTGCGCGGCGGCCGCATCGAGCAGGTTGCCACACCGGCGGAGCTGGCCGGCCAACCGGCGACCGATTACATCGCGCGGTTGCTGCAACAGGCAGGAGTGCGCGCGTGAGCGTGGCCCCGGTGCTGCTGGCGCTGGCGCTCGTTCAGGCCAACGTGTCGGCTTCGCAGACCACTGTCGCGGAGCCGACCAGCAGGCCCGTCGTCGTCGCGTCCAAGCCGTTCGGCGAGTCGTTCCTCCTCGCCGAGATGTTCGCTCAGCTTCTCGAGGCTCGTGGCATCCGCGTCGATCGGCGGCCCGGACTGGGCGCCACCGAGATCGCCTTCGGCGCGCTCCGCTCCGGTGCCATCGACGTCTACCCCGAGTATACGGGAACTGGCTTGCTCGCGATCCTCGGCGAAACACCGTCCGGCGATGCGCGCAGCGTGTTCGGCCGCGTGGCGACAGTGTTTCGCTCGCGCTGGGGCGTGCGCTGGCTGCCGCCGCTCGGCTTCGAGAACACCTACGCGATCGCCGTGCGTCGCGCGACCGCCGACAGTTTGGGCTTACGCACGCTCGGCGACCTCGCGGACGCCGCGCCCCGTCTCGTCGCCGGGTTCACACCCGACTTCATCGGCCGGGCCGACGGACTGGAAGGACTGCGCGGCGCGTACGGCCTCGCGTTCCGCGACGTGCGGTCGCTGCTGCAGGCAGTCAAATACGAAGCGCTGGCGACGGCCAACGTCGACATCATCGACGGATACTCGACGGACGGATTCATCGCGCGCTACGACCTGGTCGTGCTCGAGGACGACCGCGCCTTCTTCCCGCCGTACGAGGCCGCGCCGCTCGTCGGCGCCCGCATCGCGACCGAGCGGCCGGACGTGATCGCCGCCCTCTCCGAGCTCGGCGGCCGCGTCGACGACACGATGATGCGGAGGCTCAACCGCCGGATCGAAGTCGATGGCGAGGCCATCGCCGACGTCGCGGCCGCGGCATTGCGTGAGCTGGATTTGACCGGGACGACGACGGTGGATCCGGAGACGCGGGATGCCCGTGGCCGCAGCGGCCTCGCTCCGTACCTGTGGGGCCAACGCGCGACCCTGCTCCGCCTGACACTGCGGCACCTGCTCCTCGTCGCGCTCTCTCTCGTCGTCGCGATCCTTGTCGCCGTCCCGGCTGGCGTCCTGCTCGAGCGCGTCCGCGCACGCGCTGAGTCCGCCATCCGCGCCGTCGGCCTGCTCCAGGTCGTGCCCAGCATCGCCCTGCTCGCCTTCATGATCCCGTTGCTCGGCATCGGCGTCTTCCCCGCACTCGTCGCGCTCTTCCTGTATTCGCTCTATCCGATCCTGCGGAACACCTACAGCGGCGTGCGCGGTGCGGCACCCGAAGCCGTGGACGCGGCGCACGCGCTCGGCATGACGCCACTCCAGGTGCTCGGCCACGTCCGACTCCCCCTCGCCGCACCCGTCATCATGGCCGGGATCCGCACGGCCGCCGTCATCAACGTCGGCACCGCCACGCTCGCCGCCTTCATCGGCGCGGGCGGCCTCGGCGACCCCATCGTCGCCGGCCTCGCGCTCTCGGACACGCGGATGATCCTGTCGGGCGCGATTCCGGCCGCCGGCCTCGCGCTGATCGTGGACGGCCTTTTGGGCGTGGTGGAGGGCGTGGTCCGGCCGGGCGGCCAGCATCGGTGATGCGGGGGGCTACGGGACGACCCGTATCGTGATGCCGACACGGCCGTTGCTGCTACGGGACGTCCCGCACTTCTCCCTAATCGCTCACCTGACAGAACACTTTGATCGCGCCCGCCGGTCGCTCCAGCTTCTCGAACAGCTGCGCATAATTCTCCAGGCCGACGACGCGGTCGGTGAGCAGTCGGCCGAGCCAGCCGGGGAACATGGCTTCGGCGAGGGCCAGGTCGCGGACGCCGCTCTCGAAATGCTCGCGGTTCGCGTTCACCGTGCCGACCATGACCTTGTTCCCGAGCACGAAGTCGAGGTTGATCTTGTCGGCCTGCACGTCGACGTGGTGATCGCCGCCGGTCACGCTGGAGAGCACGAGGACGCCGTTCTTGGCGAGCGCCTGCATGGCCTCGAAGGCGGCGGGCGCGAAGCCGGACGCTTCGAAGATCAGGTCGTAGCGGCCGTCCTTCCCGGCCGTCGCGAGCATGCTGGTTTCTTCGACGGCCACGTATTTCGCGCCGAGCGCTTCGACCAGATCCGCGTTCAGGTTCGGCTTCTTCTTCAATGCGAAGGTCGTGACATCGAGGCCGCGCAGGCGCAGGGCCATTGTGGCGAGCAGACCGATGGTACCGGCGCCGATGACGGCGGCGCGGGCCGGACGCCAGACTTTCAAGCGGCGCTGGATCTCGTACGCCTGGGTGATGCCCTTCTGCACGACGGTCGTCGGCTCGAGCAGGACGGCGAGCTCGCCGAGCGACGTCGGCACACGCACGATGTACTCGGCCGCGTCGACGTAGTACTCCGTGAGATACCCGTGGCGCAGGTTGATGCCGCGCTCGTAGTAGACATCATCCGTCGTCATGTCCTGTGTGCCGATGACGTCGTACACGCTGTGGCCGGGCCGGCGCACCATGGCGACGACGCTGTCGCCGGGCTGCAGCTCCGTCACATTGGGACCGACGGCCACGACCCGGCCGAGGCTTTCGTGGCCGAGGATCAGCACGGAGTCGCCGGGCGGCGCTGCGCCGTATTCGGCGGCATTGATCTCCTTGTCGGTACCGTCCACGCCGACCCGCAGCACCTGGACCAACACGCCGCGGCCATTCGGTACGTCGTCGAGCGTTGGTTTGCGGGCCTCGGTCAGGTGCACGGAGCCGGCCTTGCCGGGCACGACGGCGATGGCCTTCATCGTCGCCGTCGGCACGGACGTCGTCTTCTTCGTTTTCGTCTCGAGCACGCTGCTCATCGTTGGATAATCCTCATCGCATGTCCATCAGGATCTCGCACGAGCAGGCCGGCGCTGAATGCGGGGGGCGGCTCGGCGAGTGTGACATCGCCGGGCGAGACGAGCGTCGTGCGTGCGGTACGGAGGCGCTGCATGGCGGCGCCGGTCGCACTCGTGACGAGGTCCGTCTGCCAGTGAATCAGATCGTTGGCGCGCGCGTCCGCGGGATACGGCCGGCCATCGCGCGGTGCGAGGTATTCGAGCAGCTCGATGGCCGGTCCGGCCGCGGCGCGCAGGCCGGTGATGCGCAGTCGGGCACCGAACACGTTGTTCAGGTGCTCCTGCTCGATGCCCCAGTTCTCGCTTTCGCCGGCTACGCGGAAGCCCAGGACGTCGCGGTAGAACGCGAGGCTCACGTCGGTATCGGCGACGACGATCGCGGTATGGTCGATACCGAGAAACAGTCGGTCTTTGCGCTGCCACTTCAGATCGCCTTTGTCCGGCGGGAAAGCCAGCACTTCGAGGGTGTGGCCGTCCGGATCGCGGAAGTAGAACGCCTCGATGCCGCCCGCGTTCGGATTCCAGTCCGGCAGTCGCTGCGGCCCGCTCGATGCGTGCTGGACGCGGTGCTTCCGCAAGTGGCGATACGCGGCGTCCATATCGCTCACGATCAGCGCGATGTGTTGAAACGCGCGGTCGTTGCTGCGCATGTCGTCGGGGATCGGCCGTCCGCGCGGCGCAAGGTACTCCGTCAGCTCGACGCGCTCCTGACCGAGTGAGAGCACGGCCACGCGCATGCGCAGGCCGAAGACCCCCTGCAGACGTTCCCAGTCGGCGCCGGCGTACTCGTGCTCGGACAGCTTCTCGAACCCCAGCACCGTGGTGTAGAACTCGACGGCGCGATCCAGGTCTGAGACGGTCATGCCGATGGCGCCGACACCGCGAATCAGCGGATCTGCGGCGACCGTCTCGGTCGTCGCTCGTGCGGCCGGCTGTGCCGTGATCGGCGCGGCGAGGCTGGCCGCGAGCAGGAGTCCTAGGAACGCTCCGGCGAGCCGGCTCTGCAAGCGCATCGGTTTCATGCGGCCCGGCCTCCGGCCGTGGCCGGCGTCACGGACCGTAACAACGTGTGCGGACTGATGGTGGCGTCGATGGTCTCCGCCGCGCGGAGTGCAAGTGCGACGAGCGAGAGGGTGGGTTCGAGCGCGCTGCCAGACGGGAACGTGCTGGCGTCGACGACCCAGAGGTTCTCGACCTCATGTGAACGGCCGTCCGGGTTCACCGCGGAGCGCGCGGGATCGGTGCCCATGCGAACGGTCCCGGAGCCGGACGCGCCGCGCAGCCTGCTGGCCGCGTCCGGGTGCAGCGCGATCGGCGCGTTGACGCACGGCGCACCGATGGCCGTCATCGCCTGTCTCACGTGAGCGCCCAGCTTACGCAGCCCGACGAGATTCGTCGGCCGGTAGTGGACGACGACCTCGCCGTTGCGGCAGACGGTCACGCGGTTGTCCGGCGACGCCAGCCCCTCGGCCGAGAGCAGCAGGTCGAGTGACTGGACCGCACGCGCGCCGTATCGGCCCGGGTATGCCGAGCCCGTCTCACTGACCTGACGGTGTGCACTGCCCACCATGCGCACGTGTCCACCGGGGTAACGCCAGCCTGGGGCGCGCAGATAGAAGTCGTTCAGGCTGAAGCCGGGCTCGAGCTGCTCGGGAATCTCTCGCTTCAGCAGCGCGAGCATCAGTCCATGTGTGCGGCGGACCAGGTTTCTTCCAACGACGCCCGACCCGTTGGCGAGGCCGGCCGGGTGAGCGTCGCTCGCGGAGCGGAGCAGCAAGGCCGCGCTGCCGATTGCGCCAGCAGCCAGGATGACGGCGTCCGCCGTGATGCGAGCCCGCCGTCCCTCGCGCTCGACGATGACGG
>JBFJPA010000304.1:0-6200 GCA_041617355.1 Longimicrobiales bacterium | reverse complement strand
GCGCGCCGTAACGGTCGTGGTACCATGTGTTCGGAGCGGCCAGGTAGGCTCGCAAATCGGCGGCGGCGGCCTCGACCGATGCGACGTACGTCGCATCGACGGCAGCCGCTTCGAGCCGACCGGCCGGGACTTCCTGAAGCAGCCGCCAGGCATCGCCGCGCGTGCGGGCCCACAGGTCCGCGTCCAGGCGCTCGAACACGGCGCGCGTCGGCGCGTGCCAGCTCCAGCGCAGATTCGCCGCCAATGGCTCCAGCGCAGCCAGCGGCGCCGGCAGCGGCGATCGATCGAGTCGTTCCATGGGATTCCGTTCGTACGTGGATTTCGGCGGCCGGCACGGTAGGACGTGGCGGCCGCCCGCGCAACGTGCCCGGGGGTGCGTGTGCTCCACTTCCCCCGTATCGTTATCGGCCGTACCCCCTACCGTCCGTAACCCGGAGGCTGCCGATGTCGGATACTGCCCGCGACCCTGCCGAGATCGTGAATCGACGCCGCTTTCTCGGCCAGGCCGCGCTCGGCGCGGCGGCCGGGTCGTTGGCCGCGTGCGCGCCGGGCGAAAGCGGCGGTCCAGCCGTCTCCACGCAACCGAATGTGCAGTGGCGGCTCGCGTCCAGCTTTCCGCCCGGCCTCGACGCCCTCTACGGCGCCGCGACACGGCTCACCGAGAAGCTGGCGGCGCTGACCGACGGCCGCTTCCGCATCCAGCCGTATGCGGCGGGCGAGATCGTCCCTGCCTTGAGCGTGCTCGACGCCGCCCAGCAGGGCACCGTCCAGGTCGGCCATAGCGCCAGCTACTACTTCACCGGCAAGAACTCGGCCCTCGCCTTCGACACGGGCGTTCCCTTCGGTTTCACGTCCCGTCAGCAAAGCGCCTGGCTCTACGAGGGCGGCGGTCTCGATCTCGTCCACGAGATCTTCGCCGATTTCGGCCTCATCACGTTCCCCGCGGGGAACACCGGCGCCCAGATGGGCGGGTGGTTCAAGCGCGAGGTGAATACGGTCGGCGACCTGCGCGGCATCAAAATGCGGATTCCCGGACTCGGCGGGGACGTGATGGATCGGCTGGGCGTGACGGTACAGGTGTTGGCCGGAGGCGACATCTACCCCGCCCTCGAGCGCGGCGCCATCGACGCGACCGAATGGGTCGGCCCCTACGATGACGAGAAACTCGGATTCCACCGTGCGGCGCGATTCTACTACTACCCGGGTTGGTGGGAGCCAGGCCCGTCGATGACGTTCATGGTCAATCGTCGCGCGTGGGACCAGCTGCCGTCCACGTATCAGGAGGCGTTCCGGGCTGCCGCACTCTGGGCCGCGAATGGCACGCAGACGATCTACGACGCGCGCAACCCCGCCGCACTCGAACGTCTCATCGCCGAAGGCGTGCAGCTGCGCCCGTACTCCAACGAGATCATGACCGCTGCCCGCGAGGCCGCCTTCGCGATCATGGAGGAAAACGCGTCGAAAGCGCCGAGTTACCGCAAGGTGTTCGAGGCCTGGAAGCAGTTCCGCGAGGATTCGTTCCGCTGGTTCGCCACGGCCGAGAAGACCTATCAGGATTTCGCGTTCTAGCGGCAGCATCCCCGCGGGACGCGCAAGGTCGAACGTGCTTCGGTAGTTTGAGGGTTCGGGTCGCCAGGGTCAGCACCTCGCGTCCCGGACCCTTTCCTCAACGGCGTTCCGCCCGCGCGACTGTCGTCAGGAGAAGAAGAATCCGTGTTCCCGCGTTGCCTCTCCTGTTACACGCCGTTCCCGGCCAACTCCGTGCTCGAGCGGATTCCAGTGGGAGCACGCATCGCCTACGACCCGGCCCGTGGCCGTTTGTGGGCGATCTGTGCCGCGTGCGCGCGCTGGACGCTTCAGCCGATCGAGGAACGGTGGGAGGCGCTCGAAGACCTCGAGCGTGCGGTGCGCGACCGCGCACGTTTGCTGGGTCAAACGGAGAACATCGGACTCTACGAATGGGCGACGATCGAGATCGTGCGCGTCGGTCGGGCCGAGCGCCGGGAAGAAGCGTGGTGGCGCTACGGCCGCGAGTTCGAGTCGCGCCGCGATCGCGCGAAGAAGGTCGTCCGTCGCGGCCGCTTCATGCAGGGCGCGGCCATGTTCTTCCTGACAGGCATTCCCTTCGTGTATTCCCGGCCCGAGCGGTGGATCGATCGGGCGCGCAGCCGCCACTTCGGCGCCCTCGCGTGGCGCGGTGATGTCGCCTGCCCGGCTTGCGGTGGCCGGCTACGGCGGGTCCGCTTCAGGGAAGCGGATGTGCTGAGGCTCGACCTCGGCCCGGATGACACGCCGGCGCTGCGCATCGCCTGCTCGCGCTGCGGCCCGGGCGCAGCGTCCGGGTTCCGCATCGGCGGCACGGCGGCCGAGCACGTGCTCCGGCGTTCGCTCGCCTACCACAACTTCGCGGGAGCGACCCGAGACGACGTCGCCGCCGCCATGGTCCGCGTGGATCGGGCCGACTCGCTGCCCATGCTGATCCGATCCGCGCCCGATCGGGAGCTGCGCATCGGCGGCAGTCTGGCGGCGGACACATCCCTGGCCCTCGAAATCGCGCTCAATGCGGACGTCGAGCGCCGTCAACTCGAGATGGAGTTGGCCGAGCTGGAATCGCGCTGGCGCGAGGAGGAGGAGCTGGCGGCGATCATCGACCGCGAACTGACGCCGCCGCGACGTAGGCCACCGTCGTAGCCGACGGATCGCCCGCCTCAACGCCAGAAGCTGACGATCTCCGGGAACTGGACGACCAGCAGCAGTCCGATGAGCTGGATCACGATGAACGGCACGACCGCCCGATACAACGTCGTCGTCGCGATGTCTTTCGACGCGACACCGCGCAGATAGAACAGAGCGAAGCCGAACGGCGGCGTCAGGAACGACGTCTGCAGATTCATCCCGATCATGACGCCGAACCAGACGAGGTCGATGCCGAGCCGCGAGGCGGCCGGCGCGAGAAGCGGGATGATGATGAACGCGATCTCGAAGAAATCGAGGAAGAACCCGAGCACGAAGACGGTCAGGTTCGCCACGATCAGCAGACCGATGACGCCGCCGGGCAGGTTGGTCAGGATCTGCTCGATCCAGATGTCGCCATACAGGCCGCGGAACACGAGGGCGAACGCCGTCGATCCGATGAGCAGGAAGATGACCATGGTCGTGAGCCGCGCCGTTTCTTCGGCCGACTCGCGCAACACTTTCCAGGTCAGTCGCCGGCGGGTTGCAGCGAGGCCCATGGCCCCGACCGCACCCACCGCACCGGCTTCGGTCGGCGTCGCGACGCCCGCGAAGATGCTGCCCAGCACGATGAGAATCAGGAGCAGCGGCGGCATCAGCACGAGCACGACCTGCCGTGCCAGCACGCGCGCAGGCACATCCCGCACTTCCTTGGGCAGCGCGGGCGCGGCCTTCGGATTGAAGATGGCGACAGCCACGACGTACAGCGCGTAGAGACCTGCGAGCGTGAGCCCCGGGATCAGACCGCCCAGGAACAGGTCGCCCACGGAAACGCCGAGCTGGTCGGCGAGCACGACCAGCACGATGCTCGGCGGGATGATCTGGCCGAGCGTGCCCGACGCGAGGATCACGCCGGTCGCGAGCCGTGGCGAATAGTTGTACTTCAACATCACGGGTAGCGAGATACTACCCATGGCGACGACACTCGCGCCCACGACCCCGGTCGCGGCGGCCAGCAGTGCGCCGACGAAGACGACGCCCAGCGCCAGGCCGCCACGCAGGGGACCGAACAGCTTGGCGATGGTCGTGAGCAGATCCTCGGCCAGCTTCGCCTTCTCGAGGACCAGACCCATGTAGATGAAGAAGGGCACGGCCAGCAGCGTGTAGTTCGACATGATGCCGAACATCCGCTCCGGCAACGCGAACAGCAGGAACCAGTCGAAGAAGCCGAGCTCGACACCGAGGAACGCGAACAACAGCGACGTTCCGCCGAGTGCGAACGCGACCGGGTACCCCGAGAAGATCACGAGGAACACGGTCACGAACATCATCGGGGCAAGCACGTAACCCGTCATGCCGTCTAGACGCCCTCCGCCGGCGGGTGGGGTCGGTCGTGCGCCGTCGGCGTACCCCTCCGCAGCGCCGTGATCTCACGTATCAGCTCGGCGACGGCCTGCAACAGCAGCAGCGCGAAACACACGAGAATGACAGCCTTCAACGGATACCGTGGCAGGCCGCCCGGGTCCGACGACACTTCGCGAATGGCCCACGAGTTCCGGATGGACGGCCATGATACGATCAACATGAAGATGCAGAACGGGATCAGCAGAACAGACGTGCCGATGATGTTTGTCCAGGCGCGGCCTCGGTCGGTGAGCTTCGCGAAGAACACATCGACGCGTACATGTGCATCATGACGCAGCGTGTGCGCTGCGCCCAGCAAGAAGATCAGGCTGAACAGGTACCACTGCAGCTCGAGGTAGGCGTTCGAGCTGAGCTGCACGCCGATGTAGCGGCCCAGGTAACGCGCGATGGCGTTGAACGCGCCGACCAGCACCATGAGCAGGGACAGCCATGCGGTCGCGCGGCCGATCCCGTCGCTCAGGCGATCCAGTCCGGCCGCGACGCGCAGCCACTTCATCGACGTGGTGTTCTCCGTTTTCCAGGGGACCGGCGATGGCGGCCGAAGGTAGGGGCGGGGGGAACATCGCGGCAAGTCTACCCGCAGGGTGGTCGGTTCACGTTCGAACGGCGCCGGAGGGCCGTGACCGTGGCGCCCCCCCCGACGTGGCGTCCGGTCACTCGCGGGCCAGCACCCGGCCGGGATCGATGCGCACGGCACGCACGGCCGGCAGGGCGGCAGCCATTGCGGCCACGACCGCGAGCGCGAACGTGACGGCCGTGAACGTCGCCGGATCGGTCGGCGTGACGCCGAACAACGTGTTCTGGAGCACGCGCGTGGCCGCGAATGCTGCCGTCAGGCCGAGCAGCAGTCCGATCGCGACGGGTCGCAGGCCCTGGCGCGTAACGAGGACGACGACGTCGGCCGCCGACGCGCCCAGCGCCATGCGCAGCCCGATCTCGTGACTCCTGCGGCCGGCGTTGTACGCGACGACGCCATAGATGCCGATGACCGCGAGCAGGAGACCGACGATGCCGAGCACGGCCAGCAGCTGCGCATTGAAGCGGCCCGTCGCGAAGGTGGCGCGCAACCGGGCTTCGAGTGTACGCACGTCGAAAACGGGCACGTCGGGTACGGTTTCGCTGGCGGCGCGGCGCATGGCGTTCGCAAGGACGGCGACGTCGCCCGTCGTCGAGCGCGCCACCAGTGTCATCGTGTTCTGAATCCAGCCGAACGCGACGGCCGGCGCCTGAGCCAACGGCAGATAGAATTCGGGCCCGAAAGCCTGGCCCGGACCGTTCCAGCGAACGTCTTCGACCACGCCGATCACGGTCTTCCACCGCGGGTCGTCGGGTGCGCCCTCACAGCAGAGAATCCGCTTGCCGATCGGATCTTCATCCGGCCACGCCGTATTCGCGAGCGACCGACTCACGATCATCAGTCGCGGGGTGCCCGCGATGTCGGCGCGCGTGAAGTCGCGGCCTCGCAGCAGCTCGATGCCCAACGCATCGAAATAGCCTGGCGTCACGATGCGCAGCCGCGAGTTGATCGAGCTCTCGGCGTTCATCGGCCAGCCTTCCGGCACGAGTCCGTTCGAGCCGCCGCCCGGACCGGCCGGGACCTGCGAGGACAACGCAGCCGCCGCCACGCCGGGCATGGCCGCGAGCTGGTCCGCCAGCCGCGCGAATGCCTGCCGCGCCACCTCGCCCTCGCCGTACGCGGCCGGCGGCAGCGTCACGCGCCCGCTCAGAACACCAGCCGGACGAAACCCCGGATCCTCCTGGCCCAGCAGGATCGCCGTGCGGACCAGCAGGCCGGCGCCGATGAGAAGCGTGAACGCCAGGGCGACCTCGGCGGCGACGAACGCTCCGCGCAGGCGATCCCGCATCGAGCCGACCGTGCCGCGGGATCCGTCGCGCAACGCCGCCACCAGATTGCCGCGCGCCATGCGCAACGCCGGAACCAGCCCCGCCAGCACGCCGCTCAGGATCGCCACGACGAGCGCGAAGGCCAGCGCGGCCCCGTTCACCGACACCGTCTCCAGGCGTGGCACAATGGGCGGCGCCGCGGCGAGCAGGGCGCGGACACCGATGAACGCGACCAGCACGCCCAATGCGCCCGCGGC
>JBFJPA010000303.1:0-6205 GCA_041617355.1 Longimicrobiales bacterium | reverse complement strand
GCGACACGGCTGCCGCGATCGAGATGGCATCTGTCGCCGACCGGCTCACCCACGTGTCGACGGGCGGAGGCGCCTCGCTCGAGTTTCTCGAGGGCAAGGCTCTGCCGGGCGTGGAGGCACTCGACGGGGCGGGCGCCCGATGAGCCGCATCCGCCCGCCGGTCATCGCCGGCAACTGGAAGATGTACAAAGGACCGGCCGCGACGAAGGCGTTCTTCGAGGCCTTCCTCGCCGCGTACGCCTCCCGCGACGATCGAAGCGTCATCTTCTTCCCGCCCGCGCTTTCGTTCGCCGCGGCCGTCACCGCGGTCCGGACCCGCGCCGACGTCCAGCTCGGCGTCCAGAACATCCACTGGGAAGCCGAAGGCGCCTTCACGGGCGAGATCAGCGGCGGCATGGCGGCCGAGGCCGGTGCCCGCTTCACGTTGGCGGGCCATTCCGAGCGACGGCACGGCATGGGCGAGTCCGACGAGATGGTCGCGCGCAAGGCGGCCGCCGCCTTCGACGCCGGGCTCACCCCCATCGTGTGTGTCGGAGAGACGCTCGAGGAACGACGCGCCGGACGTCTCGAAGGTGTACTGGCCAGGCAGCTTTCCACTGTGCTCGACCGCCTCGACCCGGCACGGCTGGCGACACTCCTGCTCGCTTACGAGCCCGTTTGGGCCATCGGCACCGGGGTCAACGCCACGCCGGACGACGCCGCCGAGGCCCACGCCGTCCTGCGCGGACAGCTCCGGGAACGGATCGGTGACGCCGCGGCGCAGGGCGTGCCCATCCTCTACGGGGGCTCCGTCAAACCCGACAATGCTGCGGCGCTGTTGGCCGCGCAGGGTGTGGATGGTGTGCTCGTGGGGGGTGCCAGCCTCGATCCCGCCGGTTTTGCCAGGATCGCCGGCGTTGACACGTGATCAACGATCGGCCAGCTTTCAAAGCTGGTTCGTGACCAATCGGAGGATTACGTGTTCGCCCTGCTTCTCGTTCTGCTCCTGCTCGACGGCATTCTGATGAGTGTCATCGTGCTGCTCCAAGCCGGCAAAGGCGGCGGTCTCGCCGCCATGGGTGGCGGTGGCGGTGGCACGATGACGGACCAGCTGATCGGCGGCCGTCAGGCGGCGACGCTCCTGACCAAAGCGACTTGGGTCACCGGCGGGATCTTCCTCGGCCTGGCACTCGTGCTCTCGGTCATGTCGTCGCGTGCAGTCGCGCCAAGCTCGGTTCTGGAACAGGAGTTCCAGCAGCCGCAGCCAATTCTGCCGCAGCCGATCGTGCCGCCCGCCGGCGAAGGCGCGCCGCGTGTACCGGGAACAGAGCCAGCGAACCGGGGCACGACGCCGCCTCCGACGACGACGAGCAACAACTGAGCAGTCGCGACAACGGCGCGGGACCCGGAGCAGAACCGGGTCCCGCGTTCGCTTTGGACGAAGCGCTCCAAGTCGTTGTCAACTCGGATTTCCCGCGATCGCCTATCGCTTGACTCGCCGCCGGACGGCGGCGCATCATCCGGCCCGGCATCCTGCGGTCCATGAGCAAACCCGAGGCGATGGTCCTGAACACGCAGCCGGCACCCGAAGTCGCGGCCACCGCGATGTCCCGGGAGGACGTCCGGCAGATCTACTACTACCTGCAGCTGACCCGTCAGGTCGAACAGGTCCTGACGAACCTGTACCGCCAGAACAAGGTCATAGGCGGGCTGTACGGCTCACTGGGACAGGAAGGCTCGGCCGTGGGCAGCGCGTGGGCGCTCGAGCGGCGGGCGGATGGAACCGGTGACATTCTCTCGCCGGCGATTCGCAACCTGGGATCGCTTTTCGTGATGGGCGTCAAGCCAGCGGACGTGATGCGCCAGTACATGGCGAAGGCTGATTCGCCCACGCAGGGGCGGGAGCAGAACGTCCATTTCACGGATTATCAGCACGGCTGGATCGGTCTGATCTCGCATCTTGGCGTGATGATCGAAGTCATGGCGGGCGTTGCGCTCTCGTTCCGGTTGCGGGGCGAGCCGCGCGTCGCGCTGTGTTACATCGGCGATGGTGGCGCGTCGACCGGCGCGTTCCACGAAGGGTTCAACTTCGCGGCCGTGCAGCGCGCCCCGCTCGTCGTCATCATCGAGAACAACGGGTACGCGTATTCGACGCCGGTCGCGCGACAGACGGCGGCTGAATCGTTCGTCGTGCGGGCGGAGGCGTACGGCGTCCACGGCGACTCGTGCGATGGCAACGATGTGTTTGCCGTTCACGCGATGACGCGGCGCGCCGTCGAACGCGCGAGGGCGGGCGCCGGCGCGGCTTTGCTCGAAGTGCACACGTACCGGCGCAAGGGCCACGCGGAGCACGACGGGCAGCATTACGTGCCGGCCGGCGAGGTCGAGGCATGGGAGGACCGCGATCCCATTCTGCGTTTCGAGGCGCGGGTCCGCGAAGCGGATCTGCTCGCGGAAGGCGATTTGGAAGCGGTTCGTGCGGAAGTGGCCCGCGAGGTCGATGCGGCGCGCGAAGCCGCCGAGGCTTCACCGCTGCCGGAGCCCGAAGAAGCGGTCGCGGAGGTCTGTGCAGGCGTGGCGACACGGACGCACTGGACGCGGCTCGATCCGCCGGATCCGAGCCGCGCATGAGGAGCCGATGCCGACGTTGACACGGAAACGGAACGAAGCCGAGGCGCGTCCGCGACCGGAGCACGTAAGCCTGTCGCTCGAGGGGCGGCCGGTCACGATGCTCGAGGCGATCCGCGAGGCGCTCTGGGAAGAGATGGAACGCGATCCTGCCGTCTTCCTGATGGGCGAGGACATCGGCATCTACGGTGGCGCGTTCAAGGTGACCGAAGGCCTGCTCGACGGCTTTGGACCCGACCGTGTCATCGACACGCCGATCAGCGAAGCGGGGTTCACTGGCGCGGCCGCCGGCGCGGCCCACATGGGCCTGCGGCCCGTCGTGGAAATGCAGTTCATGGATTTCGTGTCGTGCGCGTACGAGCCGCTCACGAATTACATCGCGACGTCGCGCTGGCGCGGCAGCGGGCCGGTCCCGCTGGTGGTGCGTGGGCCGGTCGGCGGTGGCGTGCGGGGCGGACCGTTCCACTCGCAGAATCCGGAGATGGCGTTTTTCCATACGCCAGGCCTCAAGATCGTGTATCCGTCGACGGCACGGGACGCGAAAGGTCTGCTCAAGTCGGCCATCCGCGACGACGATCCGGTTCTGTTCTTCGAGCACAAGAAGTTGTACCGGGCGCCGTTCCTTCGCGAGGTGCTGCCGCCCGATGACTTTGTCGAGCCGCTGGGCCGCGCGCGCACGCACCGGGCCGGCCGCGACCTCACCATCGTGACCTATGGTCTGATGGTGCACGAGAGTGAGCGTGCCGCCGAGCTGCTGGCGGAGCAGGGGATCGAGATCGAGATCCTGGATCTGCGCACACTGTTGCCGCTCGACGAGGACGCCATCATCGAGAGCGTCAAGCGGACCAATCGTGTACTCGTCGTCCACGAAGACACGCGGACGGGCGGGATCGCCGGCGAGATCGCGGCGCGCGTGAGTGAAAAGGCGTTCGAGTGGCTGGACGCTCCGATCCTGCGCGTCACGGCCATCGACACGCCCGTTCCGTACGCACCGCCACTCGAGGATTACTTCCTGCCGCAGGTCGACGATATCGTGGCGGCGTGCCGCTATCTGATCAAGTACTGAGTAGACACGCTTCCGAACCGGGAGATTCGAGCAAATGGCGCGAGTCGAAGTACCGATGCCCCAGATGGGCGAGTCCATCGCCGAGGGTACCGTCTCGAAGTGGCTGAAGAAGGTGGGAGACTCCATCGAGCGCGACGAGGTCCTGCTCGAGATCTCGACGGACAAGGTCGATGCGGAGATCCCGTCGCCGGCCGCCGGCGTGCTGGCCGAGATCTCGGTCGAAGAAGGGAAGACCGTCGAAGTCGGCACCGTCGTCGCCTACATCGAAACGGAGAAGGGCGCAGCCGTGGCGGCGAAGCCGGCCGACAAGCCCGCGCCGGCGAAGGCTGCCGAACCGGCTGAGGAGGAACCGCCGCCGGCTCGCAAGGCGGCGCCCGAGCCCGCTCCCGCCGCCGTGAGCGGCGACGGCCGCGCGGAGTCCGCCGAAGAGCGGTTGCGCCGCCGCTCGACGCCACTGGTCCGCCGCATCGCGTCGGAGCACGGCGTCGACATCGCCGACGTGGAAGGAACGGGTTACGCCGGTCGCGTGACCAAGCAGGACATCATGTCGTTCCTGGAGACGCGCGAGCAGAAACCCGCCGCGCCCGCGGCCGCGCCGTCGCGGCCGCCCGTTGCCGCACCGGTCGCGACGGACGACTTCTGGGGCACGTTCTACGGGCAGGTCCGGCATCCGGAGTTCACGCCCCGTGACGGCGATCGCGTCGAGCCGATGGACCGCATTCGCCGGCTCACTGCGGATCACATGGTGCGCGCGAAACGCATCGCGCCGCACGTGCATTCGTTCATCGAGGTCGATTTCACGCGCATCGATCGCGTGCGCAAGGCGAACAAGGCGAAGTGGGAAGGCCAGGGGGTGAAGGTCAGCTACACGGCCTTCGTCGCCTGGGCGGTCGCTCGCGTGCTGCCGGATTACCCGATGGTGAACTCGACCGTCTCGGGGGACGCCGTCATCTACCGAAGCGACGTCAATGTCGGCATCGCAGTCGACCTGAACCCGGGTCTGATCGTGCCGGTCGTAAAGCGGGCCGACGAGCTGAATCTGACCGGCCTCGCCAAGCGCATCAGCGACCTCGCCGCGCGGGCGCGCGACCGCAAGCTCAAGCCGGAGGAGATCCAGGGCGCGACCTTCTCGATCACGAATCCCGGCGTCCTCGGGACCATGGTCGGCATGCCCATCATTCCGGAGGGCACGGCGGCGATCCTCGGCACGGGCGCGATCGAAAAACGCGCCGTCGTCATCGAGTCCGATGGCATGGATGTGCTCGGGATTCGCAAGCGTTCCTACTTCTCGCTCGGCTACGACCACCGCATCGTGGATGGCGCGGATGCCGCGCGCTTCCTGGCGCAGCTGAAGGACGTCATGGAGGCGTTCCCCGAGGATGTCGCCTGACGTCGACACGTCGCTGAAGGCGTCGTCGCCAAGGCACCGAGTCCTCGATCTCGAGTGGCTCGGAACGGTCGAGTACGGTGTAGCGCTCGAGTTGCAGGCCCGCCACGTACGCGAACGGCGCGCCGGCTCGATCGACGACCGGCTGCTCCTGCTCGAGCACCCGCACGTGATCACGCTGGGCACGTCGGCGAGGGAAGGCCACATTCTCGTCGGCGAGGAGGAGCGCGCGCGTCGCGGCATCGCGCTCTTCGAGACCGGGCGCGGCGGCGACGTCACCTACCACGGACCGGGACAACTGGTCGGCTATCCGATCCTCGACCTGAAGCCCGACCGTTGCGATCTGCACCGGTACGTTCGCGACATCGAAGCCGCCCTCATCCTCGCGCTCGGCGACCTGGGCATCGGGGCGGACAGCGTGCCGGGCCTCACGGGCGTTTGGGTCGGCGATCGCAAGATCGCGGCAATCGGCGTGCGTGTGTCGAGTGGGTGGATCACATCCCACGGCTTCGCGCTCAATGTGAGCACCGATCTCTCGTTCTTTTCGACGATCGTGCCGTGCGGCATCACAGACCGCGGCGTGACGTCGGTTGCGCACGAGACAGGTGTGTCGCTCGTGCCGAGCGACGTCGTGCCGACCGTCGCGGCTCGCTTCGCAGACGTGTTCGAGCGCCAGCTCGTGGGGATCTGACGGCGGCCTTCAGCCCCGGCGCGATTCGTCAGTCCGCTTCGCGAGGCGTGCGGACCGGCTGAAACCCCTGCTCGTCCGGCGGCAGCCGCTCGTGGAAATCGACGTAGCGGCCGGCGTTTTCGCGCTCCGCGTTCAGCCACGTCTCGAACCCGGAGGGCACGGCGCCCGCCGAAGCGTCCTGCCGTTTCGCCGCCCCTGTCGCGAGGTGGTTCGCGTATTCGTTCCGTGGATGACCGGCGTGGCCGCGGACCCAGCGCCAGTCGACTTCGTGACGGGCTGCCGCCCGGATGAGGTCGCGCCACAGCTCCGCGTTCTCGACCGGGCCCGTCTTGCGGCGCCAGCCTCGCGCGACCCAGCCATGGATCCATTCGCGCATGCCCTTGACGAGGTACTGGCTGTCCGAGACGAAGACGACGCGGCAGGGTCCCTTCAACACGTCGAGTGCCGCGGCGGC
>JBFJPA010000302.1:0-6214 GCA_041617355.1 Longimicrobiales bacterium | reverse complement strand
TAGACCTGCGCGAACGGATCGGCCGCGAAGCCATCGCAGAGGTCGGTCGAGTTGGACAGATAAAAATCGAAGAAGCCCGTCGGCTTCTTCTTGGGCATGGCTTCGTCGCGATACACGGCACAGAGGAAGTGTGCGTTGGGCAGTCGCGTGAGCGCCGCGGCGCCTCCCTTCACGCTGGGTCCCTCGATGACGAAGGGGAGCGGCCGCGCGGCGAGCGGATCGGACAGGTCGACGAAGACGGTCCGGGACAGCAGATCCTTTCCTTCCAGCGGCAGCACGGCGACATCGCCGAACACGGAAACGCCGCCGCCGTGCCAGTGCGCGTCGCCGAGCGCGACGACGTTCACGACGGCATCGGCCGGATCGGGATCACTCGAGCGCAACAGGTTCGAGCCCCACGGGCCGCGCACGTAGCGCGTGCCCATCTCGATGACGAACAGGTGCGCGGCCGGTTGCAGGACATCGCCGCCGGTCACGATCGCGTAGCGGCCGTTACGCAGTCGCTGAATTCCCTGGAAGTGGATGAACCCGCGGTTCTCGCCCTGGGCCGTGGACGTGTACCGATGGCGCGGGAAGACGCCATCGGCGGCAGCCGCCGCAAGGTAATCGCCGCGCGGTCGCAGCCGGTCGAACGCGGCGACGACATCGGGCAGTGTGCGGGGATCCAGATTGCGAGCACCATCCCGCGGGGCGGGCGCGATGGGCGTGAACGGATAGCCGGGATGATGTTCGGCCATGGGAGTCGGTCGCGGCCAGCGCGGAGGCGGAGTCGGCCGGGCCGCGCTGCGGCCGCCCCGTTGCCTTCAGCGCAGCAGCAGCAGGTGCAGGCTGAGCGCGAAGGAGCCCATGAATCGCCAGCCGCTGCCGACCGGGTCGCGCAACGCGAAGCCGTCGAGCGTCAGGCCGAAACCGGTCTGCCACTCGGCGTGCGTGAAGCGCAGGCCTGCGGATGCGCCTGGCCCGACGCGCCACCCATCGCCGACCGGCGCATCGACCTGTCGGAAATGCACGCGTGGCGCGATCCACGTCTCGGCCGGTCCCACCGGCGTGGGGGCGTAGATGCCGACGCCCAGGCTGACGGGGATATCGATGAAGTTGATCTCGCCGCCGCCCTCGACCTCGAATTGGACGATGCCGAACCCGACCTGCACGTTGGTCGTGCGCGCCGGCCTCGCCGCGTGCAGCTGCAACGCTGCCGTCGCCTGCAGTCCGATTCCGTCCTTCAGCCCGTCAGCCTCCGGCGAGACGTTGTGTCCGCCCAGCGTGAATTGGAGCGGGCCCGCCATCGCCTGCACGCGTCCACCCAGACTGAGCAACCGGCCCGTATCCGCGTAACCCGCACCGACACCGAAGTCGAGGTGCACGCCGACGACCGGTTGGTGGGCCGGCGCGTGGTCGATCGGGAGTCCGGCGTGTTGGCCGCGTGCCGAAGCTGGCAGGCAGAACGTGAGGCAGCCGAGGATGGCGGCGCGCGCGAAGTGGGCCCGGCGTCCGGGCGATCGGCTCATGGCCTCTCCGAGGGTCGGCGAGGAAACATCCACTGCCAACATGTCGGAGCGGCCGCACCGGCGCCAGTCGATCAGTCGCCGGCGAGTGCCCGCATCGGATCCAGTCGCACGGCCCTGCGAGCGGGCAGCCAGGCGCCCAGGAGCGAGACGCCGGCAAGCGTTACCGCCACGACGCCGAAGGTGAGCGGGTCCAGCGGATTCACGCCTACGGCGACGGCCCGCAACGCGCTCGACAGCGGGATCGCGAGCATCAAGCCGATGCCGATGCCGAGAGCGGCTCTACGCATGGCTTCGCGGATGATCATGCTCACAACGCCCCCTCGTTCGGCGCCGATCGCGAGGCGAAGCCCGATCTCGTTCGTCCGGCGACCCACGCCGTACGCGGTGACCCCGTAGAGACCGACAGCGGCGAGGACGAGCGCAACCACGGCGAAGCCGAACATCAGGCCGGCAATCAGCTTGAACGGGCTGATGCGGTCGGCCACGAGCTCCTCGAAGGTGCCCAACTCGAAAGCGGGCAGGCCAGCATCGATTTCTGCAATGGCTCGTCGCACCGATGCTGCCAGGGTGGGCGGCTCGACACTCGTGCGCACCACGTAGGAACGAGTGCGCAGGTCGAACTGTGCAGCCGACAGGTAGAGGGAGGGCTCGGGCGCGCGCGTGACGGCGCGATCGTACGAGTCGGTAATCACGCCGACGATCGTCCGGTCCGTACCGGCCAGTCGAATCGTGCTGCCGATCACTTCTTCGTCGCCGAATCGCTGCCGTGCGAGCAACGCATTCACGACGACGACGGGGTTCGTGCCGTCGCGGTCGCTCGGTTCGATGCCGCGCCCGCGTAGAACCGCCTGCCGCATGGTCGGGAAGTAGCCGGGCGTGATCCAGTTCAAACGCGCCGCCCAGCCGTCCTCGTTGGGGTCGCCCGGGATCCGGAACGAGCCCACGTTGTTGGACCCGCGCAGAGGCAGACTGTGGATGGCGCCGACACTCACGACACCGGGCGGCGAAGCCACCCGCTGCGCGATCGACGCGTGCAGGCGCTCGGCATCTTCGTTCGATTCGGGCGCGGAGATCCGGAACGTCAGCAGATCGGTCGGGTCATAGCCCAGATCCTGCCGCTGCAGGCCGACCACGCTGCGGGCCAACGTGCCGCCTCCGACGAGCAGAACGACGGCCAGCGCCATCTGCGTGACGATCAGCGTATTGCCGAAGCGGCGACCGCCGCGGCCGCCACCCGAGCCGCCCTCCTCGCGCAGCTCCAGACCATCGGCACGCGAGTTACGTAGCGCGGGCACGAGACCCACGCCGAACGTCACGCCCAACGTGAGCAGCACGGAAAACGCGAGCACAGGTGCGTCCACGGCGATGTGAATGACGGGCGAGATCTGCTGCGGCAACAACGACACGATCGCCGAGACGCCGCTGAAGCTGGCCAGCACACCGATCAACCCACCGACGATCGCGATCAATGCGGTTTCCGTGAGCAGCTGGCGAACGAGGCGACCCCGGCCTGCACCCAAGGCGCGGCGCACGGCCATCTCACGCCGCCGCGCACGACCTCTTGCGAGCAGCAGATTCGTCACGTTGGCGCAGGCCATCAGCAGCACGAACAGGACGGCTCCGCCCAGAACCTGCGCCGCGGCCCGACCCTCAGGTTGCAGCGCGTCGTTCCGCACCGAGACCGCGTGCGCCGACCAGTTCTCGTTCGTGTCCGGATATTCCTCGGCGAGCGCGGCCGCGACGCCGGCGATCTGTTCGTTCGCGTGCTCGATGCTCACGCCCGAACGCAACCGCCCGATCGCGAGGTGCGAATGATCCGAGCGGGAGGCCGTTCGATCTTCCGCAAGCGGCAGCAGGAAGTCCGACTGCATGTCGGGAAACACGAACTCGGGGCGAAGCACACCGACGACCGTGTGCGGCACGTTGTTCAGCACGATCGAACGACCGACCACGCGCGGATCCCCACCGAACCGGCGCTGCCAGAGCCCGTGGAACAGCATGACCACCGCCGCCGCGCCCGGCTCGGCTTCCTCCGGCAGAAACGCGCGTCCGTGCTGCGGCCGTGCTCCCAACACATCGAACACCGCGTGCGTCGCGGCATGGCCCGTCAGTCGCTCCGCGGCCCCGTCCATCAACAGCGTCGCCGACCGGCGGTCGAGCACCGTGAGATTCTCGAACACGCCCGATCGGTCCCGCCAGTCCAGCGCATCCGGAATCGTGACGTCCCCGCGCGTCCAGCCCCGCAGCTCGTTGCCCGACCACACCATCACCAGCCGGTCTGCGGCGGGATACGGCAACGGCCGATACAACAGCCCGTAAACGGCGCTGAACACGACCACCGTCGCACCGATGCCGATCGCCAGCGTCACGATTGCCGCCAACGTGAACACCGGTCGCCGAACCAGCGATCGAACCGCAAAGCGAACGTCGCCGATGCCCGGGCCTCCACCTCGCTCCGGTTCGGTCATTCGCGAGCGTCCACCGCGACCGAGCCGCATCCGCAGCGCACTCCGCGCCAGGTCCGCCGTCGCCCGCAGTACAGCCAGCCGGCCGCGCCAACCACCCCGCGCGCGTTCCAGCTCCAATGCACGTAGCAACGTCCGTCCAAGCTCCGCTGCCCAACGCCGCCGGAACCACGCCGGGTGCAGTCGAACCAGGGCCCGCGCCCATACCGGCAGCTCCGGCCTCACGCCCCCGCCTCGTCGAGGACCCGCCGCTCGCGCGCCAGCCGAACGTACGCGTCGAGCCGGGTCGCTTCCGCAGAAAGGCAGGCTTTCCCCGCCCGGGTCAGCTCGTAGAACCGCCGCTTCCCACCCTCGGTCGGAGCGCCCTCCGGCGCTTCGACCTCCGCGATCCAACCCCTCGTCTCCAGGTCCGAGAGCGAGCCGTACAACGTGCCCGGCCACAGCATCACCGTGCCTCCCGTGCGCTCGCGAACCTCTTCCATGATCGCCGTGCCGTGCATCGGCTGCTCCGCGAGCGACAACAGGATGTGAAACCAGTGCGGCCGCAGCGCATCGGAATCGGGCATGGAGCCTCCATAACTACGGTGTCGTATAAATACGAACATGTATTGATGAGCCCTGCCGGTCAAGCTTGACAGGGTACGCGCGTTGTTTGAGAGATGGGACGGTCCTCCCCCGGATCAACCGCGGAAACAGATGCAGATGGCAGGAATCAGAACAGGGGCCTGGTGGCTCGCCGCCGGGCTGCTCGTGTCGGCGCCATTGGCTGGGCAGGAGCCGGAATCGGCCCGCGGCGGCGTGATGGTGGCGCCGCGGGCCGGGTGGATGCTGGCGCTGGGCGCGTTGGGTCGAGTGGCGGATTCGCCGACGGCCCCGGTGACATCGTCGTCTCGATGGGTGTCGCTGTCGTCGGGCCCGATGGTGGGGACCTCGGTCGTGTTCGACGTGCCGGGGCTGCCGCTGCTTTGGCGGATGGATGTGGACCACGCGCCGGCATTGGATGTCCGGGTCGCCGGTCAGCCGGTCCCGTACAAGGCCGGGTCCACGTATGCGACGGCCGGGATCGCGACGCGGACGGGCGACGCGCGGCTGGAGCCGTTCGCGCAGCTGGGACTCGGGTTGCGGGCGCTGCAGTTTCGCCAGGGCTCGGGTGGCGTGACGGAGGACACACCCGTCATGCCCGAGGGTCGCGTGGATCTGCTCGGTCGTTTCGGCGGGGGTCTGGCGCTTCGGCTCGGGCCGATGTCGCTGACGGCGGAGCTGGCGGCGCTGACGAGCACATTCCGCTTCCCGGAAGACGACCCTGGCGGCCGTTCCTTCCGGGTGGACATGGCCGGCCTGCTCGGGTTCCGGTTGCGGGTGCTTTGACGAGCGGATGACGCGGCGCGGGTGGTGGGAGACCGGACCGTTCGCAGCCGAAGACGAGAAGGATTTGCGGGCCGACGCCGGCCGCATCCTGTGGGCCGGGATCGAGGCAGCGGATCCGGAACGAGCGGTGGGTGAAGCATTGGAGCGGCGGGCAGCCGAAGTGGAGGCAGCCCGCCGCGTTTTCATCGTGGCCGTTGGCAAGGCGGCGGTGGCGATGTCCCGCGGCGCGGTCGCCCGACTCGGGGCCCGGATCGAAAGCGGCGTCGTGATCGCGCCCCCGCAGCTTCTCGGGAACGTGCCGAAGCCTCTGGCCAGTCAGCCGGGCGATCACCCGTTGCCGGGTCCCGCGAGCCTGAAGGCGGGGCACGCGGTGGCTCGACTCATCGAGGAGGTGTCCGAGGACGACGTCGTGATCTGTCTCGTCTCGGGCGGTGCTTCGACCCTGGCCGTTCGGCCGGTCGAGGGCCTGCGCCTCGAGGATCTGCGCGCCATCACCGACGGGCTCCTCCGCGCCGGCGCGCCGATCGGCGAGCTCAACACCGTCCGCAAGCACATCGACGCGCTCAAGGGCGGCCGTCTCGCGTGCGACCTGTTTCCCGCCCGGGTCCTCGGTTTCCTGGTTTCCGACGTTCCCGGGAATGCCCCCGACGTGATCGGATCGGCCCCGCTGGTGGGGGATGCCAGCACGTGGGCCGACACTCGGGCCGTCCTGGAGAACAGGCTCAAGCCCTACGCGATCCCGGACCGCGTTCGGGAGGTCGTCGCCGCGGGAATGGCGGGCGCTCTTCCCGAGACGCCGAAGCCGGGGGATCCCCGCCTGTGCGCGACGCAGATCGAAGTCGTCGGCTCGGCGGAGCACGCCCTCCGTGCCGC
>JBFJPA010000301.1:0-6219 GCA_041617355.1 Longimicrobiales bacterium | reverse complement strand
GGAGCGGCGGCGCGTCCGATCGAGGATGCGCCGCCGCTCTTCGTTTTACGGACCGCGTTGACGCTGCCGACGAGCCGCCGCTAACCTTCCGGCCATCATGGAGGAACGGACGAGAATGAACGAGCCATTGCCGTCGCGGTACGATCCGTCCGCCTGGGAGGCGGCGACCTACGAGCGTTGGGAAACGCGCGGCTATTTTCGCGCGTCGCCCGAGCGAGTGCTGCGCGACGGGCGGGCGCCCTACACGATCGTGATTCCGCCGCCGAACGTGACGTCTGTCCTGCACATGGGCCACGGCCTGAACAACACGTTGCAGGACGTGCTCACGCGCTGGCAGCGCATGCAGGGCCGCGAAGCGCTCTACCTGCCCGGCACGGACCACGCCGGCATCGCGACCCAGAACGTCGTGGAACGGCTGATCGCCAAAGAAGGTCTGAGCCGCCATGAACTGGGTCGCGACGCATTTGTGAAGCGAGTCTGGGAGTTCGTCGACGAGACGGGCTCGACCATTCTGCAACAGTTGCGCGCGATCGGCTGCAGCTGTGACTGGAGTCGCACGCGCTTCACGCTCGAGCCGGATCTGTCCCGTGCCGTGCGCGAGGTCTTCGTGCGGCTGTTCGAGAAAGGGTTGATCTACCGCGGCAACTACATCGTCAATTGGTGTCCGCGCTGCCTGACCGCGCTGTCGGACGAAGAGGCCGAGCCGACGGAGACTGCGGGGCGCCTCTGGCACCTCCGCTACCCGCTCACGTCGGGGTCCGCGTCCGGGTTGCCGCGGCTGGACGATGGCCGGCCCTACCTCGTGGTGGCGACGACGCGGCCCGAGACGATGCTCGGCGACACCGCCGTCGCCGTGCACCCGCAAGACGAACGTTATCGGGCGCTCGTCGGACGTGAGGTCGAGCTGCCGCTCACGGGTCGCAGCATCCCGATCGTCGCCGATGATTACGTCGATCCCGAGTTCGGCAGTGGCGCGGTGAAGATCACGCCGGCGCACGACCCGAACGACTTCCTGCTCGGTCAACGCCATGACCTGCCGCAATTCGACGTCATGGCGGATGACGCGCACATGAACGACAACGCGCCGGTCGCGTTCCGGGGTCTCGACCGGTTCGAGGCCCGCAAGCGCGTCGTGGCGGCCTTCGAAGCGGCCGGGCTGTTGGAGCGGATCGAAGATCACACGCACAGCCTCCCGCACTGCTACCGCTGCCATACGATCGTGGAGCCGCGGCTGTCAGAGCAGTGGTTCGTGCGGATGAGACCGCTGGCGGAGCCGGCCCTGCAGGCGGCCCGCGACGGTCGCGTGCGCTTCACGCCGGATCGCTGGACGAAGGTCTATGAGCACTGGATGGAGAACATCCGCGACTGGTGCATCTCCCGTCAGTTGTGGTGGGGCCATCGCATTCCGGTGTGGTACTGCCGGTCCCCAGAGTGCGGGCACTTTTTCGCAGTGCGCTCGGATCCGACGCAGTGTGAACGTTGCGGCTCGACCGACATCGAGCAGGATGCCGATGTCCTGGATACGTGGTTTTCGTCGTGGCTGTGGCCGTTCTCGACGCTCGGTTGGCCCGACGAGAGCGATGACCTGAAGGCGTTCTACCCGACACAGACGCTCGTCACGGCGCCGGAGATCCTGTTCTTCTGGGTCGCGCGCATGATCATGGCCGGCCTGCAATTCCGGGGCGAGGTGCCGTTCTCCGACGTGTATCTGAACGGCACGGTTCGGGACATGCAGAACCGGAAGATGTCGAAGTCGCTCGGCAACGGCATCGACCCGCTGGAAGTCGTGGCTGCCTACGGTGCGGACGCCTTGCGCTTCACGGTCATCGACGGACAGGGTTTTGGCACCGACTTGCGCATGGATCCGACCAATCTCGAGGAGACGTTCAAGGTCGGGCGCAACTTCGCGAACAAGGTGTGGAACGCGGGCCGTCTCGTGCTGATGAGTGTGGGAGACTCCCGGGTTCGTGCCGTCGCTGAGGTGACGGCCGATCTGGAGCTTGCCGACCGCTGGATCCTGTCGCGTCTGTCGGCCACCGTTCGCGAGACGAGCCGGCAGCTGGAGGCGTTCCGGTTCCACGAGGCGACGGAGGCCGTGTACCGGTTCTTCTGGAGCGAGTTGGCGGACTGGTACCTGGAGCTGGTGAAACCGCGGCTGCGCGACGAGACGGACGCCGCCAGCCGTGCCGCGGCGGAGGCCACGCTGGTCGAAGTGATGGATCAGGTGCTCCGGCTGCTGCACCCGTTCATGCCGTTCCTGACGGAGACGCTCTGGTTGCGGTTGCCCGCGACGGGAGCGGAGCGGGAAGAATCGCTGGTCATCGCGCGCTGGCCGGAGCCACGGCCCGATCGCGAAGACGAGGACGGGGAAGCGCGGATGAACGCGCTCATGGAACTGATCGGCGCGGTTCGTGCCATTCGTTCTGATGCGAACGTCCCGGAGAGCGCGCAGGTGTCGGTCCAGATCGGACACGCGAGCGATTCCTTGCGGGCGGCACTGGCGGTCGAGGAGCGTGCGTTGCGCCGACTCGCTCGCGTCGAGGATGTGCACGTCTCCGCGGATGGCCTCGAGCCCGCCGAAGCGGGCGCCGTGACCGTGCTGCGCACGGGCGAGGAGGTGTTCGTTCCGCTGGCCGGCATCATCGATCTGGATCGCGAGCGCGAGCGAATCGGCAAGGAGGTCGAGCGGCTCGACGACCTCGTGAAGCGGACGGAGGCCAAGCTCGGCAACGAGCAGTTCGTGTCGAAAGCGCCGGCGGAAGTTGTGGACCGGGAGCGGGAGAAGGCGGCGGGATACCGCGAGCAGCGGGACCGTCTCGCCGCGAAACTGGCGGCACTCGAGTGACGCTTCGCGGTCTCGGCCTGCTGGCCCTTGCGCTCGCGGCCTGTGCGCGAGCGTTTCCGCCGCCGGGCGGCGATCCCATCCAGTCGCCGCCGCAGGTCGTTGGCACCACTCCGGAGCCGCTCTCGCTCGTCGATGGGTTTGAGGGCCCGGTCGTGTTCAACTTCAGCCGCACGTTGAGTGAGCGCGGCGTCTCGGATGCGTCCGTGCTCGTCTCCCCGCGCACCGGTGCCGAACGCGTGAAACGGAGTGGCACGCGGCTGGAGGTACAGCTCGAGGGCGGCTGGCATCCGGGCATCGTGTACCGCGTCGTTCTGCTGCCCGGGCTACGCGACCGGTTCGGCAACGAGACACGCGAGCCCGCCGAGCTGGTTTTCTCGACCGGGCCGGAGTTGCCGACCGCGGCCATCGGCGGGATGGTCCTCGATCGCATCACGGGACGCGCGGCGAACAACGTCGTCGTCGCGGCGAGGAGCCGCGTGGATACGCTCACCTACCTGACCGTGCCGGACACGGCGGCCTTCTTCGCCTTTGGTCACCTGGCGCCCGGCTCCTACGACATGAGTGCGTTCGTCGATCAGAACCGGAACCGGACGCAGGACGATCGAGAGGCGCGCGCCGCCGGTGTTGTGCTGACCGTGAATCGGGCGACGGACACGCTCACGACCGTGCTCGAGATCGTGCCCGCCGACACGACTTCGCCACGCATCGAACGGGCCGAGGCCCGGGACTCGCTCCAGATTCGGGTTTTCACGGACGACTACCTCGAGCCCGAGGCGCCCCTCGATCTCGTGCAAGTCTCCCTTTTCGTGCTGCCGGACACCGTCCCGGTCGAGGGAACCGTGTCCGCCATGACGGTGGCGCGGTACGACAGTTTGCGGGCTGCGGCGGACACGACGCGCGCACAGCGGCCGCAGCTGCCGCCGGGCGTGGGGCCGGCCCGGCCCGGCGCGCGCCCGGGAGCCGGCTTGCCGGCCCAGGAGTTCGTCGTCGTACCCACCGTTCCGCTCGAACCGGGGGGCCGTTACCAGCTCCGTGTCGAGGGTCTCACGAACATCTCGGGGCGGTCGGGCGGTGGAGGGAACGCCACATTCGAGGTGCCCCGACGGCCCGCGCCGCGGGATACGACGGCGACGCCAGTGCAGAGCGGGCTGCCAACGCGGCCCGGAAGACCCTCTCGGTGAGTCAGGCGAGCAGGCGCGCCGCGGTCTTCCTGGACCGCGACGGCACGCTCGTCGAGGAGGAGGATTACCTCTCCGATCCGGATCGGGTACGGCTGATTCCGGGTGCCGCCGATGCGCTCCGCCGCCTGCGGGACGCCGGGTTCGCCCTCGTCATCATCACCAATCAATCGGGCATCGCGCGGGGATTCTACACCGAGCGGGATTACCGGGCCGTCCAGGACCGCATCGAGGCGGAATTCCAGCTGGGCCGGGTGAGATTTGATGCCGTCTTCCATTGTCCCCATCACCCGGATTTCACGGGCCCCTGCCGCTGCCGCAAGCCGGGCACGTTGCTGTACGAGCAGGCCATCCAGGAACTGGGACTGGCGCCCGATCTTTCCTGGTATGTCGGGGACCGCTGGAAGGACCTTGAGCCGGCAAGGATCCTGGGGGGGCGGGGCCTCCTCGTCCGCACGGGCTACGGGCGGGAACAGGGACCCGGCCCAGCGGAATTCGAGGCGGTGGACGACATCGTTGCCGCCGCGGACCGGATCCTGCAGTTCACGAAGGGTTGACACCCGCGGCCGGCCCCGGGTAACCTGCGGACCACGACGGAAACCCGAAGAGCGCCCGAGGGTATCCCAAACGGGCGAAGAAGGAAACGCCAGATTTCACGGAGAGGGTCGATGACCATTACGGTCACAGCGAACGCCGTTGCCGAGGTTCGCCGATTCATGAGCGAGCAGGGGGCCGCCGAAGGCGCCGGGCTCCGCGTCGCCGTCCTGCCGGGTGGTTGCTCCGGCTTCCAGTACGGCCTGAACATTGAAGACGAGAGCCAGGAAGACGACGAGATCCTCGAGTCCAACGGGATCCAGCTGTTCGTCGATCCGTTCAGCGGCCAGTACCTGCACGGCGTCGAGATCGACTACGTGACCACGATGATGGGCTCCGGATTCACGTTCAAGAATCCGAACGCATCCGGCGGTTGCGGCTGCGGCAGCTCGTTTACGACCTGAGCCCGCGCGGAATGAAAAAACAATGACGGGCCCGTGGGCAGAGCCCCGCGGGCCCGTTATCACAAGTTGAGCAGCAGGAGAGTCGAACACGATGGTACGGATGGCCGCACCTTTGCCGAGCCCACTGCACTATGCTCGGCTCTCGGGAGCCGAGCTGGCGGCGCGCATTCGGCAGATGAAGAAGGCGCGCAACGCGGTCATCCTGGGGCACAATTACCAGCGCGGCGACATCCAGGACGTCAGCGATTTCGTGGGCGATTCGCTGGGGCTGTCGCAGCAGGCCGCGTCTACGGACGCCGACACGATCGTCTTCTGCGGTGTGCACTTCATGGCGGAGACCGCGAAGATTCTGTCGCCGTCGAAGACAGTCCTGATGCCGGACCTGCGCGCGGGCTGCCCGATGGCCGACTTCGTGACGGGTGATTCGCTGCGCCGGCTGAAGGCACGGTACCCCGACGCCGCAGTCGTCTCGTACGTCAATTCGACGGCCGAAGTCAAAGCCGAATCCGACATTTGCTGCACCAGCTCGAACGCCGTGCAGGTCGTCGATTCGTTGCCGCGCGACCAGCGCATCCTGTTCGTGCCCGATCGCAATCTGGCGAAGTATGTGGCCGAGCGAACGGGGCGCGCGTTCCGCAGCGCATCGGCAGAGCCGGCGGGCGCCGATCCGGGCGAAATCGTGGCGTGGGACGGGTACTGCTATGTACACGATGATTTCGTGATGGACGAACTGGATGCCGCGCAGACGCTGCATCCGGATGCGAAGGTCGTCATTCACCCGGAGGCGAGGCAGGATCTGCTGGAGCGTGCCGATTTCGTCGTCTCGACGTCGGGCATGGCGGACCTGGCGGCGCGTTATGACAAGCTGATCATCGGCACGGAGCGAGGACTCGTCGATCGGCTCGTCACGCTCTACCCGAACAAGACGATCGTGCCGCTGTCGCGAGCGGCCGTGTGCGGCAACATGAAGGTGAACACACTGGCCAAGCTGGCGTGGTGTCTCGACCACGGCGAATACGAGGTCGTGCTCGACGAGGGCACTCGATCCCGTGCGGAAGGCGCTTTGCGGCAGATGCTGGAGATCGCGGGGGGCTGGCGGGTGCCGACGGAAGAGGAGGCGCGCCTCGAAGAAGCCGGCGTGCGACCGCGCGGCTGCGGTTGCGCGTAAGTGAAGCAAGAGGGCCCGGTCGCGAACGCG
>JBFJPA010000300.1:0-6225 GCA_041617355.1 Longimicrobiales bacterium | reverse complement strand
CAGGGGTGTGGTGGGGTGGGTTGGGCGGGGCGTAGTGTTGGGTTGGGTTGCGGGTCGAGATCGGAAACGGGTGCGAGGAGGGGCGATGGCGCGCGCGACGGGATTGCTGCTGGCGCTGGCCGTGACGGCGGGCGGCGCGGCAGCGCAGTCGATGGAGCGGCTGTTCTACTACACGGACAACGAGAATGCGTGGGCGAGTTTGCGGGCGAACATCGACCGCATCTCGGTGATCGCGCCGGCGGGTTATTCGGTGGATGAAGACGGCGTGGTGTGGGGCGAAGTCGATCCGCGCGTCGTGCGGCTGGGCAAGGAGCGCGGCGTGCCGGTGATGCCGCTGATCGTGAATCCGGGGTTCGACCAGGGCATGTTGTCGAAGCTGCTGTCGGACGCGTCGGCACGGGCCCGTGCGGTCGCCTCGCTGGTCGAGTTGTGTCGTCGTCATGGGCACGACGGCATCCAGTTCGACTTCGAGAACATCGCGATGACGGACCGGGACGCGTACACGCAGTTCTACCGGGAGGCGGCGGACGCGTTGCACGGCGCAGGTTTCCGCATCAGCATGGCGGTGGTCCACCGGCCGGACGTGTTGCCCGGTCCGACGCGCTACCACAAGTGGCTGTTCAAGAACTGGCGCGCGGGCTACGACCTGGAGGCGCTGGGTCAGATCGGCGATTTCATCTCCGTGATGACGTATTCGCAGCACACGCGGCGCACGCCGCCGGGGCCGCAGGCCGGCGTGCCCTGGGTGGACGAGGTGATCGCGTACTTCCTTGAGTTCATGCCGCCGGAGAAGCTGTCGCTGGGAATTCCGACGGGCTCGCAACACTGGTACACGTCACAGGAAGATCGCATCCAGCCCGAGATGGCGCTGTCGTACAGTGAAAACGTCAGCTGGGCGCGTGCGCTGGCGCTGGCGGAACGGCACGGCGCGACGCTGCAGTGGAGTGATGAGCAGCAGGTGCCGTACGCGTTTTACGCGCGGGGCGGCACGTTCGAGTGGATCTTCCTGGAGGATGCGCGCAGCTTCCGAGCGAAGCTCGACCTCGTTCGCAAGCACCGGCTGCGCGGGTTCTCGGTGTGGGTGATCGGGGCCGAGGACCCGGGTATCTGGGAGGCGCTGCCGAAGGTTCGTTAGACGGGCGGCGACGAGGGCATGCAGCACGGGCCATGCTCGGCAGTCAAACGGAGCAGGAGCGGACCCGCTGTTCGCCGTTTCCTTGCCGTCGCCGTCGTCGTCGACCCTCGACCCTAAAGAGACTAGAGCAGCCGCCCGGGCTTGACGGCGTTCGGTCCAAAGCGGCGGCGCAGGTCGTCGGTGGCGCGGGCGAGACGGCGGTCGCGTTCGGTCTCGACCGGTGCGGCGGCCGTGTCTTCGAACAGTGTGAGCTGTGTGGCCGGTCCGTCCAGGAAATGCGACGCGGCGATGCCGATGAGCCGGGCGGGCACGCGCCGCTTGTCGCGGAGTCGGCCGAGCAGCGACCGCGCAATGGTGAAGAGCGCGCGATCGGATTCGACGCCTTCGGGCGTCGTCGCTGCGGCCGACCGGGTCGTGAAGTCGTGATCGCGCAGCTTGACGGTGATGGTGCGGGCGCGCAGGCCGGAGCCGCGCAGGTCCCAGCCGAGGCGTACGGCGAGGGCGAGCAGCTCGGTCTCGAGCTCCTCGTCGTCGGTGATGTCGCGGGGGAACGTCTCTTCGCGCGACATCTGCCTCGCCTCGCGATCGGATTCGACGACGCCGCCATCAAGCCCGCGCGTGCGCCGGTACAACCAGCCGCCGCGTCCGGTGCCGAGCCAGCCGTCGAGAGTCGCCGCATCATACCGCAGTGCGTCGTCGACGGTGACCATGCCCAGCCGGCGCAGCTCATCGGCGAAGACGGGGCCGATGCCGGGAATCTCCTCCAGCCGAAGGTCACGCAGGAATTCGATTTCTTCGCCGGGCGCGACGATCCGGACGCCAGCCGGCTTGGCGCTGCCGGCCGCGATTTTGGCGACGGTTTTCGATGTACCGCCGCCGATGGACACGGCGATATCCGTCTCGTCGCGGACCGCGGCCTGGATGCGCCGGGCCGTCTGTTCGAGTGGCTCGTCGTGGTACAGGGCCTCGGTTCCCGACAAGTCGATGTAAGCTTCGTCGATGGATGCGGGCTCGACGATGGGGCTGAACCGTTCGAGGACCGTGCGGATCTCGCGACTCTTCTGGCCACAGAGCCCGCGCGGCACGGGCACCACTTTGGCTTCTGGGCATAGGCGAAGCGCGCGGCCGGTCGGCATGCCGGAACGCACGCCGAAGACGCGCGTCTCGTAAGACGCCGAGGTGACGACGCCGCGGCCCTCGGCCGTGCCGCCGACGAGGAGGAGCGATTCCTTACCGGCACCGTCGGGGTCGGCAATCCGTGCGCATTGCACGAAGAACTGGTCGCAGTCGAGCAGCAGGATACGGCGAGGCCGCACGGCCGTCGGGCTGTCCTGCGGCTCGGTCATACCGGACCCCTCAGTTCGACGCGGGTCGCGCGCGCGGCAGCGCTTCCGGCAGATCCGCGACGATGTATGTCATGACGGCCATGCCCGCGGTCACGAGCGCGATGTCACGCGGGTCGAGCTTGTCGACCGTGTCCGCATTCGTGTGATGGTACCAGAAGTAGCGCGAGCCATCGACGGTCGGCGACATGCCGGGCACGCCCAGCTGCATGAGCGGGCCAATGTCTGCGCCGCCGCCGCCGCGCGTGATGGTGCCGACGCCGATCGGCTCGAGCAGCCGGCCGATGCGTTGCACGATCTCGAAGGCAGCGTCGGAGCCGGTGAAGCCGAACCCGCTTGGCGTGAACACGCCATTGTCCGATTCGAGCGCGAGCACGTGCCGATCGACTTCTGCGCGATGCGCATCGCGGTACGCATTCGCGCCGCGCAGGCCGTTCTCCTCGTTGGTCCAGCACACGACGCGGATGGTCCGACGCGGCCTGAATCCGAGCGTCTTCATCAGGCGAAGCGCCTCCCAGGCGGCGACGCAGCCGCCGGCATCGTCCATTGCACCCGTGCCGACGTCCCAGGAATCGATGTGGCCGCCCATGACGACGATCTGATCGGGAAACTCACGGCCGGCGATCTCCGCGACGACGTTGCGCGAGGTGACGTCCGGCATCATCTGCGCGCTCATCTGGAGCCGCACGACGACGCGCTCGCCGCGATCCTGCATGCGGTGCAGCATCATGGCGTCTTCCATGGCGAGAGCGGCGTGCGGGATCTTCGGCACGGCCTCGTCGTACCGCATGCCACCCGTATGCGGTGTTCGCATGCCGTAGGGGCCAATGGACCGGATCAGGCTGGCGACGGCGCCGGCGCGCGCCGCTTCGACCGCCCCCGTCGTCCGATAGACGTTCGTCTCGCCGTAGTTCGTGAACGGCACATCGAAGAGGACGATGCGGCCGCGCGCTTCGGCGGCGCGGGCGCGCAGCTCCTCGAAGCTGGAAACGACGAGGACTTCGGCTTCGATCCCGCCGGGCGGTGTGGCAATGCTGCCGCCGAGGCCGAGCATGGGCAGGTCCGCGCGGCGGGGCGAGATCAATTCCGCCGACTCCTGGCCGCGCACCCAGCGCGGCACCTGAACCGGTTCTCCGCGAACGTTTTCGAGGCCGTCCTTCCGCATTTCGGCGAGGATCCAGTCGATGGCTCGTTCCAGCGATTCGGAGCCACTGAAGCGGTGGCCGAACCGATCGGTCAATTCGGCGAGCCGGTTCCACGCGGCGCTGTCGGCGAGGGCCGCGCGGATCAGTCGGCGCGCGGGATTGCCCCAGGTCGCCTCGATATCGGGCGATTGTGCGCGCAGGCTGGCCGGCGCAGTCAAGAGCAATGCGGTTGCGAGAACGGCCGAGAGACGCAGGATCGCGATCATGAGATTCCTGGTGCAGGGTTCGCAGTCCCTGGAAGATAGGGGTACCGTGGCGGGCCGTCACACGGTTCCCGCATGTGAAGGAACGGTGAAAACCGGGGTGGCCTGCTTGCCCCGGCGCGTCGGCCGCGGGTAGCGTTCGAGCGATGTCACGCAGGGATCGAGACAGCCGCATCCGCCTCGTTCTGCTGGCCGCGCCGGTGGCGCTCGGTCTGACGATCGCCGCTGGCCTGGCCTGGCAGGCGCACACGGCCGCGCGGGAGCATCGCGCCGCGATGGAGCGGGTGGTGCGCGACCACGCGGACTTCGCCGCGTACCTGCTTCTCCGCGTGTCACTCGAGTCACTCGAACGATATGCGCTCTACGGGTTCGGCCCTGTCCTCCGACGCGGGCCGGGCACCGCACTTCCCGCCGCCGCCGAGCTCGGAGCGGACCCTTCGGAGTTCCGTCGCTGTCCGCTGCCCGGCACGGATTCCGCCCGCATCTACGCCCGCCTGGACCCGGCCACCGGAACGCTCACGACCGCGGGCGAGGTGCCGGATGCCGAGACGCGCCGCTGGCTGCGCGACACACTCGCCGTTCTGGCGCGCACCGCACCGGCCGGTGGCGGCTTGCGACACGCGATTCGCGCGGGCGATGGCGAGCCGCGCATGATCGCATTCCTGGTCGCGCGCTCCGGTGAATACGGGCCCAGTGCCGTCTACGCGTCGAACGGCTGCTTCGCGGAACGCGATGCGACGGTCTTCGACATGGCGCTCCGAACGACGACTGCGCTGCCCCCGTCCCTGACCGCCGGCGCGCCCAACGGCTCGCTCCTGTCCGTACGCGTATTCGACGCGGCCGGCCGGATGCTCTACACCTCGCCGGCGCAATGGTCCAGCCCATGGAAGGGAACGGCGGGACCGCTGCCGTCGTTCGGCGGACTCACGCTGGAAGTGACGTTGCGCGAGGGTGCTGCGGAGCGCCTGGTCGTGGGCGGGCTGCCCGCGTCGCGGCTACCCCAGGCGCTCGCGCTGCTGGCGCTCGCGACGCTGCTCGCCGGCGTCGCCATCCTGCAGGTCTATCGACAGTTCGAGCTGGTACGGCTGCGCGAACGGTTCATGCGCAACGCATCGCACGAGCTGCGCACGCCACTGCAACAGATCCTGTTGTATGCGGACCTGCTCCGCCTGAACCAGCTGGCGGAGGCGAAGGACCAGCGCCGGGCCCTGGACGTGATCGACACCGAGACGCGCCGGCTCATCCACCTCGTCGATGGCGTGCTGCGGTTTACGCGTGCTGGCGAGCGCGATGTCCGGGAGGCAGGCGAGGCGAGGCGGATCCAGCCGGGCAAGACGGTCCGCGCGACGGTCGACGCGTTCCGACCGCTGGCCGCCGCGCGCAATGTCACGATCGACACGCATATCAATGACCAGCTCACCGTGCGCGCCTCGGCCGAGTCCGTCCGACAGGTCACGCTGAACCTGCTCGACAACGCCGTGAAGTACGGCCCGATCGGACAGACCGTGCACGTCTCCGTCGCGGCCTCGAACGGCAAAGCGGTTCTCACGGTCGAAGACGAAGGACCGGGTGTGCCCGCTTCGGATCGTGTCCGCATCTTCGCGCCGTTCGAACGGCTCTCGCGCGACGAAACCGGCGGCACGCCCGGCACCGGTATCGGCCTCGCCATCGTCCGCGATCTGGTCGAACGAGATGGCGGCTCGGTGCGCGCCGACGCGGCGAAAATGGGCGGTGCCCGGTTCGTCGTCGAATGGCCCGTCGTCGAGGCATCATGAGTCGCGCCCGCATCCTGGTCGTCGAAGACCACGCCGGTGTCGCGGAGGGGTTGCGGGCCGCGCTCGAAGCGGATCAGCACGTCGTCGACGTCGTGGGTGACGGCGAGACGGCTCTGTCGAAGATCCGCTCCGAGGCGCTCGACCTCATCGTGCTGGACGTGATGCTGCCCGGCATCAACGGCTTCGCCGTGCTCGAGCGCATCCGGCAAGAGGGCCGCGAGCTGCCCGTCCTGCTGCTGACCGCGCTCGGCCAGGAAATGGACAAGGTGCGTGGGTTCCGCGCCGGTGCCGATGGTTACGCGGTCAAGCCGGTCGGCGTGCTCGAGCTGCAGGCACGCGTTTCCGCGTTGCTGCGCCGGCGAGGCCCGGCCGCGGCGGCCCTGACGTACGCGTTCGGCGATGTCCGCGTCGACGCGCACCGGCGCACGGTCGTCAAGAACGACGAATCCGTGGAGCTGTCACCGCGCGAATTCGACCTGCTGCTGTATCTGCTGCGGCTGGAGGGAGGCGTCGCGCGCCGCGCCGCTCTGCTGAAAGACGTCTGGGGCTATCGCAATCCGGTCT
>JBFJPA010000299.1:0-6247 GCA_041617355.1 Longimicrobiales bacterium | reverse complement strand
GGCGCACCTGGCCCGGAAGCGGGCTCAGGCTCACCGGCAGCCGGGACGCCGATGTCAGCGGTTGTTCCTCGTTCTCAATTCGCCAGCCCCGGATGCGCGACCAGGACTGCGCGTCGATGCACGTCTGCGGATCATCGTGGGAGATCAGTCTCCCGTCGCAGAAACGAACAGGCTATGACATGTGTGACAGCGATGCAAACTCGACAGGATGACGGCAGAAACGTCAAGGGGAGAGGAGCGCGCTGCCCCTCTCCCCACTAACCAGACTTAATTGCGGCCGGATTTCTTCGCGGCCACCACTTGTTTGTGAACCTCCGCGTTTTCCCGCCACGGCTGTCGCTCAAAGTAGCTCTTCGTCAGCTCGGCCACCTTCGGCGACAGCAGCAGCAACGCCAGCAGGTTCGGATAGATCACGACGCCGAGGAACACATCACCCAGCGCCCAGATCGAGGCGAGCGGCGCCACGGCGCCCACGAAGTGCATCACGACGTAGACGAGCCGGTAGGGCCGCACGGCAGCCGCACCAAAGAGATAATTCGCACATCGATCGCCGTAATAACTCCAGGAGATCGCAGTCGAGATCGCGAACAGCAGCACGCCCATCAGCACGATGTATTGTCCGAGTCGCGGCATACCGACGCCGCCGAGTCCTTTCTGGAACCCGAGCTGAGTGAGCGGCGCACCGGTCTCGACGGCATTGCCGTACAGTGTTCGGTATACAGTACCGTCTGCGCCCGTCGCGCGGCGCTGCGTCATCGAGATCGTGCCCGTGAACGGCTGCGTCTGCGCGGCATCCGTGAAGAACGCGTCCACCCGCACATCGTGCCACGCGAAGCGGGAATCGCCGGGGTTGGCGACGACGGGCTGGCCATTCAGGATCTCGAAGGTGGCGGGTGCCGGCGCGCTGCGGTTGATCTTGCCGTCGGGCATGTCGGCGACCCAACCGATGTCGCCGCTGGTCAGGTCGAGCGGTGTGGGGTGCTTGTCGTCCCAGACGTTCGTCAGGATGATGACGAGGCCGGTCATCGTACAGATGATGATGGTGTCGATGAACGGCTCGAGCAGGGCGACGACGCCTTCGGAGACGGGCTCGTCGGTCTTGGCCGCGGCGTGGGCGATGGGAGCGGAGCCCTGGCCGGCTTCGTTGGAGAAGAGACCGCGTCGGACGCCCCACATCATGGTGACGAGCAGGGCGCCGATGCCGGTGCCCGCAACGCCGGCGGACGGATTGAAGGCCTCCTGGAAGATGAGCGCGAACGTGGGCAGGACCTGGCCGGCGTTGAGCGAGATGACGATGAGCGCGCCACCGACATAGATCGCGGCCATGAGCGGAGCGAGAATGCCGGTCACGCGGCCGATGCGGGAAATGCCGCCGACGATGACGAGACCGACGACGGTGGCGCTCAGTGCGCCCGTGATCCAGACGGGGGCGCCGAACGTGGAGTTCATGACGTCGGCGAGCGTATTCGCCTGGATGGCGTTGCCGGTGAGGAAGGCCGTGACGCCGAGGATCGCGGCGAAGGCGATGGCGAGGGGCTTCCAGGCGGGGCCGAGGCCGCGCTCGATGTAGTACATGGGGCCGCCGGAAACGGAGCCTTCCCACTTCGCGGCGTCCTTGTCCTCTTTCACCTCACGATAGTATTGCGCGAGCGTGACCTCGGTGTACTTCGTGGCCATGCCGAGGAACGCGCAGACCCACATCCAGAAGAGCGCGCCCGGTCCTCCGAAATGCAGCGCGATGGCGACGCCGGCGATGTTGCCGATGCCGACCGTGGCGGACAGCGCCGTCGTGAGCGCCTGGAAGTGCGAGACGTCGCCAGGCTCGTTCGGATCGTCATACTTGCCGCTCGTAACGGCGAAGCCGTGGCCGAGGCGGCGGATCTGGATGAAGCCGAGCCGCAAAGTGAGGAACAGGCCCGTGCCGAGGAGGGCGATGACGGCGATGGGAATCGTCTCGCCGCCGATCGTGAATCCGCCCCAGACGAATCCGTCGAGCAGCGCGACGATCCGATCAATGACCTCCATTCAACACCTCGCAGTGGTGTGAGACGGAACGGGCCTCGGCCTCAGCCGTCTTCCGGTTCGATCCAAACGTGCGCGCCGCCATCGGCGGCGTAGTGAACCACGACGCGCCAAGGGCGACAGCACACCTGACAGTCCTCGCTGTACTCCTGTGTCGGCCCGCTGCCGGGGTCCAGGCTGATGTGAGCGGCCTGATGGCAGTATGGGCAGACGACGCTGGCCTCCGTATCGGCGGTCCCGTCACCCAGTGGGAACGCCTCATCCACGCTTGCGGGGATTCGTCGCGGCTTGATCCCGCGGCGCCCTCTCTCCATGGAATGCCCCGGCTTGGTCGTCCGTGACGGAATCGCGCCAACATGGGCGCGGCTCAGGCATCAGGCAAGGCGTTCGTGGGCCGGTCCCATGCGTGCGCGACATGCGGTCTACCACGCGTCGAGCTGCAGGTCCAGACCGATCGTGTCCGCGATCTCCAGGAGTCGCTCGAGGTCGGGATGCCGGACGATGAGCCAGCCCTCGGCCGTGAGGTGCTCGCGCCAGGCGCCGCGCGGCGTCCCCGGCCGGGGCAGCTCGAGGGCCACGATGTGCTCGCCGAACCGTGCCATCACGCTGTCCAGGCCGAGGATTCGCTGGATGGTGCCCGAGCCCCGCGCCCGCTTGAACAGCAGCGCCGCGTTGTAGCGCCGTTGGATCGGCTGCGACAGCCGCCCGTGCACGATGGCCTCGGCCCAGCCGACGAACAGGTCGACGTCGCACGCGAAATTCATGGCATCGACCGAGCGCGAGCCCGCCGGTCTCGCCGCGATCTCGCTGAATACCACCTCGCCGTCCGCCTTGCGGAACCACTCCATGTGGGTGAAGCCGGTGCGGTGGCCCAGTGCGTCCAATACGGCACGCCCCATCGCGCGGCCCGCCTCGAGGTGGGCCGCCTCGATCTGGCGCAGGCTCACGATCTGCGGTGTGATCCACTCGACGTGGCGCGCGATCAACGGCTTCGGCCGGTACCACGCAATGTGGTCGAAGAGGATGCGTCCGTCCGCGCAGACCGTGTCGTACGTGTACTCCTCGCCGTCAATGAACTCTTCGACGTTCACGTCCGGCACGTGCGCCAGCTTCGTGAAGGTGCGCTCCAGCGCCTCGGCGTCGTCCACGCGGTAGGTGTCCTGCGAGCCCGCTCCCGCGATCGGCTTCAGAATCAACGGGTAGCCGAGCGCTTCGGCCGCTTCCCGGCACTGCTGACGACTGGTGGCGCGCATGTGCCGCGGCGTACGGATCCCGGCCGCGGTCAGGACCTGTTTCATCCGGTCCTTGTCGCGGAACGGCAGCACCGTCTCGTAGCTGTGGCCCTCGGCGCCGAGCGCCTCGCGCACCCGCGCGGCGAGCAGGACCAGCGGTTCCCATAGACACTCGACGCGCCCGACCTCGAGGCCCGCCGTCCAACGGGTCACCGCTTCGACCACCGCGTCCTCGTCGACCAGCGATGGGACGCGCAGATAGCCGCTGAGGTGCTCGCGGACGGCCGCGGGCAGCTGGGCCTCGGCCTGATCACCGACGCCGTAGACTTTCGCGCCCTGACGGGCCAGACCGCGCACGAACAACGGGATCTCCGCCGGATATCCCGGCGAGATGACGACCACGTTCATTGTCACCTCGAGAAAGCCGCGGCGCTCGCAGCGCGCATCACCACGCGTTGAGCTGAAGCTCGGTGGCGATCGTATCCGCCATATCGAGCAGCGTCTGAAGGTCCGGATGCCGCACGACCATCCACCCCTCGGCCGTCAGACGGCGTCGCCAGTCGGCCCGCGGCGTGCCCACGGCCGGCAACTGCATGGCCGCAATGTGCTCGCCGAACCGGGCACGGATGCTGTCCAGTCCTTCGATCTGGCGGATGATGCCGCTGCCGCGACCGCGCTTGAACATCAGGGCCGTGTTGTATTTCAGGTTTGTCGGTTGCGAGAACCGACCGTGCGCCACGGCTTCCGCCCAGCCGGCGAAGAGATCCGTGTCACATGCGTAATTCATCGAATCCACGAGGCGTCCCCCGCCCGGCCGCGCGCCGATCTCGCCGAACACCACCTCGCCGTCCGGCTTGCGAAACCACTCCATGTGCGTGAACCCCGTGCCGTAGCCGAGTGCGCCCAGCACGGCGCGACCCATCGCAATCCCATCGGCCAGATCGGGTGCGTCCAGGTCGCGAAGACTGATGACCTGCGGCGTGATCCACTCCACGTGCCGCGCGATGAGCGGACGGGGACGGTACCAGGCCACGTGCTCGAAGACGACGCGGCCGTCCACGCACACGGTGTCGTGCGTGTACTCTTCGCCGTCGATGTACTCCTCGACACTCACGTCCGCCACGTGGTCCAGCCTGACGAGTGCCGCGGTCAGCTCCGACACGTCGTCCACGCGATACGTATCTTGCGAGCCGGCGCCCGCGATCGGCTTGACGATCAACGGGAACCCCAATCGCTCCGCTGCCTCGTGCACGCCGCGCGCCGTGGTCGCGCGGGCCGCCCGCGGCGTACGGATCCCCGCCGCCTGCAAGACCTGCTTCATTCGGTTCTTGTCGCGGAATGGCACGATCTCATCGCGCGAGTGACCCTTCGCGCCCAACACCTCGCGAAGCCGGCCGGCAATCAGGACGCCGGGTTCCCAGACGCTCTCGACGCGATCGATGCGCTGACCGGACGCCCAGCGACGAACGGCCTCGACAACGCCATCTTCGTTGTGAAGGGAGGGGATCCGTAGGTAGTCGAAGAGATGCTGGCGAACGACGTCCGGCAGGGCGGCCTCCGCCTGATCGCCGACGCCCCAAACGTGTGCACCCTGCTCGGCGAGCCCGCGTGTGAACAACGCAAGCTCTGGAGGGAAGCCCGGCGAGATCAGGATCACGTTCATTGCGCTGCCTCGTTCATCCCAGCTCGACCCGGACGACATTGATGAGTCGCCGCAGCGCCTCCTTGACGACTTCGGTGTCGGCATGGCGCAGGATCACGTAACCTTCGCCCTCATAGCCGTCGGCCGGAGCCTGACCCGGTGACGGGAGCTTGAAGTCGACGACGAGCGCACCCACGTCCTGTGCCGCGCGATCGAGTCCGTGGACCGCTTTCACCGCGCCGCGGCCCTGGCCGCGCAGGAACGCGGCGCCCGCGGCGTAACGACGCTCCGGTAGGTCGAACGCCTCGAAGACCATGAGGCGCGCCCACGCGTGATGAAAGTCGATATCGTGGGCACGCGAGATTACGGTCATGATCTGTGCGCCGGGCGGCCGGGCCGCGACCTCCGAGATCGCGATGCTGCCGTCGCCCCGCCGGAACCATTCCATATGGCTCAGCCCCGTCTCCATGCCCAGCGCCGTCAGTGCGCGGCCCGCTACGGACCGGATGTCGTCGTAACGCGGCGCATCGACCTCGCGTGGCAACACCAGACACCACTGGATCCACGGATTGCGCAACACGTCCAACGGTGTGGGCTGATAGTGCGTCAATGAATGCCAGACAGCGCGGCCGCCGATGGAAACGGTTTCGAGTGAATGTTCATCGCCAGAAATATGCTCCTCCACGAGGACGGGCCGCTCGGGCGTGGGCGCCACACGGCGCAACGCCTCTTCGATCCCAGCCTCGCCTTCCACCCGAAACGTGCTCTGTGCGCCCGCGCCCGCCGGTGGCTTGAGAACGACGGACAGCCCGACCTCGGTTGCGAACCGCACCCCGTCCTCGACGTCCGTGACGAGACGGTGGCGTGCGCAAGGGAGGCCAGCCTCGCGGAGCACGGTCTTCATGCGGGATTTGTCCCGGAAGTTCATGGCGGCGTCCACGCTCATGCCGCGGATGCCCAGCCGGGCGCGCACTTCGGCGAGCGGCACCTGCAGCTGTTCGTACACGCCGAGCAGGCGGTGGACCGCACCGCCTCGTTGTGCCAGACCGCGGACCGCCCAGTCGAGCCGGTCCGTGTTCAGCACGTCGTCCACGCGCCAATGTCCGGTGATCCTGTCGCGCAGTGCGGACGGCAACCGGTCCTCCGGCTCTGTGCCGATCACGCCCAGGCGTAGACCCGGCTGGGCCAGCAAGGCGAGCATGAAGCGCTGCGCCGTTTCCGAGAACATCGGCGCGGCGAAGATCACGAACGGGTTCGTCGGCGTGGTCATGCCGGTGATGTACGGGTCAGCGTGACGAATGGAAAGAGCTTGACGAGGATTCTATGCGACTCGGGTTGATCATGGGGCTGG
>JBFJPA010000298.1:0-6272 GCA_041617355.1 Longimicrobiales bacterium | reverse complement strand
CTCCACCGTCAGCACGATGACGTTCCCCGAAATCGTGATCGGCTCACTCCGGTACGACTCGAAATCGCCGACGGGATCGGCGAGCAGCCGAATCTCGGAGCCGTAAGGATTGACGCCGACCGGAAAGCGAAACCGCTCCGTGCGGTTCGACTGGACGAGCCCCAGTCGGGCCGAAGCACCACTCGACACGAGATAGACGACGATGGCTCCGAAGTACCGATTTCGGACCTCGATCGTCGGCAGCTCGGCCCCCGGATCCGGCGTGCGCTGGCGAAAACAGCCAGTCCCGGCGAGGGCGAGCAGCATGGCGAACGCCACCAGGCGCAGGCGCATTGAAGCTCCAATCGGGAGGACTGTTGGCAACGTCGCCCCCGAGCGGCGCGTCGGCAAGCACCGGACGGCCAGGTTGCAGCCAGGGTCGCCGCACCCAATGCTAAAGGGGGCACCCACCCGTTCCGGAGGTCGCCGTGCGAAGGACGCTTCCCGCGATGCTCATCCTGGCCGCCTGTGCGACCAGCAGTACGGTACCGGACCCACGCGGACCCGAGCTGCCGCCTGCGGTCATCACGAATCCGACGGGCAGCGATGTGCGCACGGCACCCGGTGAGCGCGGCGTCCAAGAGGAGTTCGCCGCCACAGCCGAGCGCGTCTGGGCGGCCCTGACGGAGGTGTGGGCGGATCTGGAGTTGCAGCCGGATGCGCTCGACACGCGCACCCGCACCATCGGCGTGCAGCGGTTCACGCGATCACGAATTGCCGGTCAGAACTCCGGGTCGTTCGTGCGTTGCGGCAACGAAGGCGCCGGTCCCTCCGCGTCCAGCCGCTACCGGACCTCTCTCGATCTCCGCTCGCAGGTTCACGTGCGGGACGACAAGGTGTTCGTGCATACCATGTTGACGGGCACGGCATCCCCGGTGGACGGATCGAGCACGAGCCGTGTCGGTTGCATGTCGCTCGGCCTGCTGGAACAACGGATTCACGACGCCATCGCGCGAAAGCTCGGGCCTGCCCGCTGACGCCAGCGCGCGCGTCATCGCAGAGTCAGGGACTGAGCAGCGTCTGGACCTGGCGAGCCAGCTGGGCCGGCGAAAACGGCTTGGCCAGGAACGCCGTACCCGCGGCGGGCAACGGCTCCGTCGAGTAGCCGGACATGAAGAGCACCTTCGCGGTGCAGCCCGCGGATCGCAGCCGATCGATGAGCTGTGGCCCGCTCATTTCCGGCATGACCATGTCCGTGATGACGAGATCGAGGCGGTGGCCGCGGCGCTCCGCAAGATCGAGTGCCGCGGCGCCATCCGCGGCGAGCAGGACTTCGTAGCCGTGGTCCTCGAGGATGCGCTGGACCAGGTAACGGACCGCCGGCTCGTCCTCGACGACGAGGACGATGCCGTGACCCACGAACCCCCCACCGTCGGCACGCACGGCGTCGACTTCGTCCACGGGTTCAGAGGCCGGCGGGAGCAGCACGAGGAATCGCGCACCCGCGCCCGGCCTGCTCTCCACCGTGATGGCGCCGCCCGCCTGCGCCGCGATGCCGTAACACGTCGCGAGACCGAGTCCCGTGCCCTTTTCGATTCCCTTCGTCGTGAAAAAGGGTTCGAAGATGTGTGCGAGCGTCGCCTCGTCCATGCCGATGCCCGTGTCGGTCACCGAGACACGCACGCACGCCCCCGGCGAGAGCGGCCAGTCCGGGTGGATTTGGTCGGCCGTGAGCTCGATGTTCATCGTCTCGATCGTGAGCCGGCCGCCATCGGGCATCGCATCCCGCGCATTGACGACGAGATTCGCGAGAAGCTGCTCGAATTGGCCGGGATCGATGCGGACCGGGTAGAGGCTTTCGTCACACCGCGTGAGCAGCGTGATGTCGGCGCCGATCAGCCGGCGCAACATGCGCTCCATGCGTAGCACCAGGACGTTCAGGTCGACGACGCGCGGCTCCACGCGTTGACGTCGGGCGAACGCGAGCAACTGGCGGGTCAGGCCCGCAGCGCGATCCGCTGCCTCGAGGACTTCGTCCAGACCCGCGCGCGCCGGGTGCTCGTCGTCCAGCGCATCCAACGTCAAGCGCGACTGACCGAGGATGATCGTGAGCAGATTGTTGAAGTCGTGCGCAATGCCGCCGGCGAGTTGGCCGACGGCTTCCAGCCGCTGCGCGCGGATCAACTGCGTTTCGAGGCCGATCCGCTCGGTCAGGTCGCGGGCAACCGTTGAAAGGAAGCGTACCGCGCCTTGGGCGTCGCGGTGCGCCACAATGACCTGCGAGACGGGGATCTCCGTGCCATCCCGATGGCGCAGCTTCCCCTCGCCCGACCAGAGCCCCGTCGCCAGCGCATGCGGCAGGCCGACCTCGCGGATCCGCTGCGCGGATCCGGCGGCATGCAGATCCACGAACGCGGTCGCCGAAACGTCCTCCTTCTCCGCGATTCCGAGCATGGCCCGGCCGGCCCGGTTCAGGAACATCGTACGACCATCCACGTGCATGATGCCGACGAAGTCGCTGGTCGCCTGGATGATCGATGCGAGTCGCTGCCGCTCGAACGCGGCCCGGCCGCGCTCCGCGACGACGGCCGCCACGAACAGGCCCGTCCCCGAAACGACGCCGAGGAAGAGGGAGTGCAGCGACAGGCTCTGTGTAGCATCGCTGCCGACGAACGGCCCGTACCCGTTCGCCGTCGCGGGGACGGCCATGGCTGCGACGAGCAGGGCCGCGACCGACGCGCCAGGCGGGCCGTAGCGGAACGCAGCCCGAATGATGATCGGGAAAAACAGGTAGGCGAGCGGGTAGTTGCTCCAGAACCCGCCGGCCTCGAGACCGAGCACGATCAGGCCCACCAACAGAATCGCCGCGATCAGGCCGATGCCTTCGATCACCCGGGCACGGCTGAACGACCAGCGCCGGTTCCCGCCAATCGCCAGTACGGCCGCACCGACTACGAGCACACCCGTGGCATCGCCGAGCCACCACTTCCAGGCCGTCGCGAACGTATCGCCCGGGACGATGCGTCCCGCGGCCACCAGGCCCATCGTACCGATCGATGCGCTCAAGACCGGCGCGAACAACGCGCCGATCACGATGAAGGCCACGACGTCGACGACCGCATCCAGGCCGCGTCGCAGATGGAGACGATTCAGTGCCAGCGTCCCGACGACGGCTGCCGTCGTCGCTCCCACTGTCGTAAACAGCGCGGCGGGAACGGGCGCCCCAAAGAGAACGCTGAAGAGGAAGGCGCCGGCGGCGACGCCGGGCCAGAAACGCAGGCCCAAGAGGAGCAGGCCGGCAAGCGCGACGCCGGCGGCCGGCCAGACCAGCGAAACTCTGCCCGGAACGGCGGAAAACGCGAAGCCAGGCCACGCCGCCAGCATGTACGCGCCCGCGAGGGCAATGGTCAACGCGAGCGTGCGCCAGCCGGGCGTCGCCTTGCGGCCCACTTCGAGGCCCACGTCTTGTCCATCCGCTAGAGTCGCTGCCGTCCTCACTTCACCCGTCTGGAAGAGTCGGCCGCCGAACCGGCCAACCGACTCTTCGTGGAGCGGCGCGGGATCGCGGCGAATCTAACGACCCGCGAGCGTGCGTGCCCACCTGTGGTGGGAGTCACCGCGGGCCGACGGTCGCCGTGCACTCGATCTCGACACGGGCGCCCAACGCGAGGCCCGATGCGCCGAACGCGCTGCGCGCGGGTTTCGAGCCCGGGAAGAACGTGACGTAGACTTCGTTCATGGCGGGCCACTCCGCCATGTCGGCGAGCATGACGAGACAACGAATGACGCGATCCAGCGAAGAGCCGTTCGCCTCCAGCGTGGCCTTGATGTTCTCCATCGTCTGGCGCGTCTCGGGCGCAATGCCGCCGGGTACGAGTTGTTGCGTGTTCGCGGCGGTCCCGATGTTCCCGGAAAGGTAGAGCATGTCGCCCACGCGCACGGCGTCGGAGAAGGGGAGACCGGCCATGGCCTCCGATGTGATGTGTTGCAGCGTAAGGTCTGCGGCGGCTGGCGCGGGCGGCTGCTGACACCCGAGTGCAGTCAGTCCGACCGCCAGCGGGGACAAGAACCGTAGATTCGGCATCTCTCGCTCCTCGTGTTCACGGAGATGCCGTCAAGAATGCACGGTCCATCTACGACGACGCCAGCACCGCGTCCAGCGACTCGCGCCACGCCTCGCCCAGCGCTTCCGGGCCGAGGCCCCGGGGTCCGAGCCATCCTCCGGGTCAACTCGAAGTCCCAGCCGTGGCTCACGCCGTCGTACGCTTCATCCCAGCACGTCCCGCGCGTTCCTCCACATCACGGGGTCGCGGGCTCATGTTCGTCCTTCCGCTTCGACTGCATCGTCCTTGATCGTCGGATACGCACCGACCATGACGCGGTAACGACGTCCCGCCGGTGCCGCTTCGTCGTCGTATTTCGCGATCAGATCCGTGACGCTCTCCGTCAACTCGCGCGCGAAAGCGTGCTGCGCCTCCGGTCCGGCGAAGCGGACCTCCGCCGCCAGCGTCAGGGTCGGCAGCTTCTTGCCGGCCTCAGCCGCACCGCCGCGCAGAACCGACAACTCACGGATCGCACGCGACGCCACGGCCACGAGGTACTCGCTCGACGCCTGATCCGCCACGCGCGCGGGATCCGCCGCGAGCGTGCCCAGCGCCGCGGGACTGATCACCCAGGAGCCTGCCACCGATCGCAGCAGCCGCTCCGTGCAGCCGCGCACCGGGCGTTCTTCCACCACCTCGAGAAACCCCTCGGCCTCGAGCTGTCGCACGTGGTAGTTCAACGCCTGGCGACTCACGCCCAGCCGTCGCGACAGCCCGGCCGCTGAGTCGGGCTCGACCAGCTCCGCCAGGATCCGCTGACGCAGCGGGTGCAGCGCCGCCGTCGCCCGCTCGGCCTCGTCGATCACCTGGATTGCGGCGATGTCCGGCACGCTTGCGCCTCGATCTCTGAAGGGTAGGGTCCAGGGTAAATAGAAAAGTATATTTGTCAATAGCGCCGAACCGGCCTTCCCGTACTTTTGGCCCCATGGAAATCCCGAGCGTCGCGAGCTTCACCCGGTACTTCGAGAACATCCGTGGCCGCACGGAGCGCGTGTTCGATTCCGTTCCGGCTGAGCACGGGGACTGGCGACCCGCATCCGGAGCGTTTTCTTTCTGCGACCTGATGCGGCATCTGGGGGCGACGGAGCGGTGGATGTTCGCGGAGAACGTGGCGGGCCGTCCCAGTCGGTATCCGGGACACGGCGAGCAGCTAGCGCGCGGATACGAGGCCTCGCGCACGTACCTGCAGCGCATGCACGCCGAGTCGATGCAGATCATCGGCGGCCTGGCCGATGCCGACCTGGAGTTGCCGTGCACGACGCCGGGCGGCGCGACGATGGCTCGGTGGAAATGGCTGCGCGCGATGGTCGAGCACGAGGTTCATCACCGCGGTCAGATCTACCTGATGTTACGCCTGCTCGAGTTGTCCGGCCCGCCGCTGTACGGCCTGACGTCCGAAGAAGTGAAGGAGCGCAGTCTGGACCTACCCGGAGAGGGCTGAGCAACCGAGATTCGCGGGAGTCGTCGCGCCGCCCGGCAGGACGTCGTCCGGCGCTGGACGCCGTAGCCGCGAGGGCGTAGCGTCCCCATTGCACGTTGCACCGATCCAGGAGGCCGATGTACCGCACCTTGAACAATGCTGTTCACCGCGAGCGCCTGGTCCGACGCCTGCGCAGCCTCGAGCCCGACCAGCCGCGACGGTGGGGACGCATGTCGTGTCACGAGATGGTCTGCCACCTGACGGACGCGTTTGCGATGGGACTTGGCGAGCGCCCGGTGCAACCGGTCACGCCCCGCCTGCCTCGCCCGCTCATGAAGGTCATCGCGTTCCAGGTGCCGTTGCCGTGGCCGCGCGGATTCCCGGCGCCACGCGAGCTGCGTCAACGTAGCGGCGGCGGAACTCCGCCCGTGGACTTCCGGCGCGATCTCGCGGAGGCCGAGCGAGCCATGCATCGGTTCGCCGAGACGGGCGGCCGCCTCGACGGTCACGTCCATCCGATCTTCGGCCCGTTGAGCACGTGGGAGTGGTTGCGGTGGGCGTATCTGCACACCGATCACCATTTGCGTCAGTTCAACAGCTGAGGGCGCGAGCTCGCGTGCGACGATCGGATGGCAAGGGCCGCGCCTGGCGTAGCGTCGTCGTCGACGCATTCGAGATCCTGATCGGCACCGGTGCGCGCGAAAACGATGCACTGACCTTCGGCGAGGCAGCTCCGAAAGATCTGTGGTTGCACGCGGCCGGTGTTCCGG
>JBFJPA010000297.1:0-6283 GCA_041617355.1 Longimicrobiales bacterium | reverse complement strand
TGCTCGAGCGCGCGTCCGCGCGCGAGACCACCGCGCGGGTGGCCGCCGGCGCCGTAGCCAAGCGTTTGCTCGCCGAGTTCGGGATCACGATCGGCAGCCACGTGACGATGTTGGGCGGTATCGTGGCCGAAGGGCCGCCCACGCTGCCGGCCGACCTGAACGCCGCGGCCGACGCCTCGCCCGTGCGCGTGCTCGATGCGGGCGCCGAATCGCGGATCATCGCGGCGATCGACGCGGCCCGCCAGGCCGGTGACACCCTCGGCGGCACGTTCGAAGTCGTGGCGCGAGGGGTGCCGGCCGGCTTGGGCAGCCATATCGCGTGGGACCGTCGTCTGGATGCGCGCCTGTCCATGGCGCTGATGTCGATCCAGGCCATGAAAGGTGTCGAGATCGGGCTCGGCTTCGAGGCGTCACGCCGGCGGGGCTCCGAGGTGCACGACGAAATCGAGGCCGACCGCGAGGAGCGCGAGAGCGGTGGCTACCGGCGCATGTCCAACAACGCCGGCGGCCTGGAGGGCGGTATGAGCACCGGTGCACCCATCGTTGCGCGGGTCGCCATGAAGCCGCTGTCCACGTTGATGCGGCCGTTGCGAAGCGTGGATCTACGCACCAACGAGCGCGCCGATGCCGTGCGTGAGCGCAGCGACGTAGTCGCGTTGCCCGCTGCCGGCGTTGTCGGTGAGGCCATGGTCGCGATCGTAATCGCGGACGCCATGCTCGAGAAGTTCGGCGGAGATAGTATGGTCGAAACGAAACGCAATTACGAGACGTACCTCGACCAGCTGGATCGACGTCGCCAGGCGATTCGCGCGGAAACGCTGCAGCGCGAGTAGAAAACGGTCATGGAATCCCGCTCGGATGAGGGGGTTGTGGCACGAAACGTCGTGCTCGTGGGTTTCATGGGCGCGGGCAAGAGCACGGTTGGCCAGCAGCTGGCCGCCGCACTCGGCTGGACGTTCATCGATCTGGATGAGGCGATCGTGCGCGAGAGCGGCAGCAGCGTCGCCGAGTTGTTCCGCACGAGAGGCGAGGCCGCGTTCCGTGCGCTGGAGTCGCGGTTGACAGCCCGATTATCCTCCGTGGAACATGCCGTGATCGCCCCCGGTGGCGGCTGGATCACAGATCCGGCGAATCCGGCGCGTCTGCCTCGCCAGACGCGGACGGTGTGGCTCCGAGTGTCGGCCGAAGAGGCGGTGCGTCGAATCCAGGCCGCGGGAGTCGAGCGGCCGCTGCTGGCCGCCACGGCGGATCCGGTAGCGGCGGCGCGCGCTCTGCTGGAACAGCGCGAGACCCTGTACGGTACGGCAGACGTCGTCGTCGATGTCGATGGCCGGGAACCGGCGGAAATCGTTGAAGAGATTCGCTCCACAATTCGATTCGAAGAGTAGATGACGCGAAAGAACGGTAGTCAGCTCGTGATCGTCGAGTCGCCGGCGAAGGCGAAGACGATCGGCAAGTACCTCGGCTCGGGCTATCGGGTCAAGGCGTCCGTCGGTCACATCCGGGACTTGCCCGAGCGCGAGCTGGGCGTGGACATCGACAACGGGTTCGAGCCGACCTACGTGACGATCCGCGGCAAGGGCCGCGTCATCATGGAGCTGCGTCGCGAGGCCGAGAACGCGGACGATGTGCTGCTCGCGACGGATCCCGACCGTGAAGGCGAGGCGATCGCATACCACGTCGCCGAGCAGCTGGGCTACGATCCGGACGCCAAGGGCGCTGGTCGGTTTCGGCGCGTGCTGTTCCACGAGATCACGAAGGACGCGATCCGCGAAGCACTCGACCAGCCGGGCCGCATCGACATGCGCAAGGTCGAGGCGCAACAGGCGCGCCGCATCCTCGACCGCCTCGTCGGCTACCAGGTCAGCCCGCTGTTGTGGAAGCCGATCCGGCCCGGCCTCTCGGCCGGGCGCGTGCAGACCGTCGCGCTGCGTCTGATCACGGAACGCGAAGCCGAGATCCGCGCGTTCACGGCTGAGGAGTACTGGTCGATCACCGCGCATCTCGACAAGGAAGGACACGCCTTCGAGGCGAAGCTGCACCAGATCGATGGCAAGGCGTTCAAACTCGAGAACGAAGCCGCAGCGCAGCAGGTGCTCGATGATGTCACCGGGCTGCCGTTCGCGATCACGGAGATCAAGCGCCGCGAGCGCGTCAAGAACCCGCCCGCTCCCTTCACCACATCTACGCTCCAGCAGGAGGCCGCGAAACGACTCGGCTTCCCGGCCGCCAAGACGATGCGCGTCGCCCAGCAGCTCTACGAAGGCGTGGAGCTCGGTGCCGAGGGCAGCGTCGGCCTGATCACGTACATGCGAACGGATTCGACCCGCGTCGCTGCCGTCGCGGCGGGCAACGCCCGCGATTTCGTGCGCGCCGGAATGGGTGAGCGCTACCTGCCCGCAGCGCCGCGGCTGTGGGGCGGCAAGCAGCAGAAGGGTGCGCAGGAGGCGCACGAGGCGATCCGACCCACGGAAGCGGCCCGCGCTCCCGACCGCGTGCGCGGCCTGCTCGATCGCGATCAACACCGGCTTTACGAGTTGATCTGGCTTCGCTTCGTCGCCGGACAGATGTCGCCGGCCGTGTACGACACGACGACCGTGGACTTCGACCTACAGGCCGCGCGCGGAACGCGCTACCTGTTCCGCTCGACCGGCTCGATTCTCAAGTTCGACGGATTCACCCGTCTGTACCAGGAGGCGCGCGAAGAGGGCGATCACCGCACGCTCGATGACCTGTCGCCTCTGCCCGACCTCGTCGAAGACGATCGCATCAACGTCCAACGCATCGAGCCGGCGCAGCACTTCACGCAGCCGCCGCCGCGTTTCACCGAAGCCAGCCTGGTCAAGGAGTTGGAGAAGCTCGGCATCGGTCGACCTTCCACATACGCACAGATCATCTCGACGCTCACGGATCGCGAATACGTGGACGTGCAGCAAAAACGCTTCCAGCCGACACCGCTCGGCGAGACCGTCGCAACCGTGCTGGTCAAGGTGTTCCCGGACCTCTTCAACGTCGACTTCACGTCGGAGATGGAGGCGGAGCTCGACCGCATCGAGGATGGCGAGCTCGAGTGGCGCGGAGTGCTGCGTGATTTCTACGGCCCGTTCAAGCGCCAGCTCGAGCACGGTGAGTCGCGCGGCGAGGACATCATCCGGGAGACCGTCTCAGCCCATGTCGGCGACTGCCCCAAGTGTGCACGTCCGATGGCCGTGCGCTGGAATCGGTATGGACGATTCCTGGGCTGCACCGGCTACCCGGAGTGCCGTCACACGCAGTCCATTGATGAGCGTGAACGGGCGGAGCCCTCCAAGATCGGCGAGCCGTGCCCCGAGTGCGGGTCCGACCTGATCGAGCGGGAGGGCCGCTACGGCCCGTTCATCGCGTGCAGCAACTACCCGGAATGCAAGTTCACGCGGCCGAAGACGATTCCGGGCGTGAAGTGTCCGCAGTGCGGCGAGGGCGACATCGGCGAGAAGCGGACGCGCAAGGGCAAGCCGTTTTGGGGCTGCACGCGCTACCCGGATTGCGACTGGTCGACCTGGGATCCGCCCATCGCGCTCCCGTGTCCCGCCTGTGCGGCGCCGTTCCTCGTCCGCAAGAGCACCAAATCGCGCGGCGATTTCGTGAAGTGCCCGAGCTGTCGCGCGGAGTTCACGCAGGGCACGGCCGGCGAGCTGGAACCGGCCGCGAGCGGCATGCCGACACCGGCCGGCCGGCGCGCCCGAAAGAGCGCGGGCGGCGCGAAGAAGCCGCCGAAGCCCAAGTCCGCGAGCAAACCGAAGAAGACGGCCGCGAAGCGCGGTACCCGCAAGTCGACGCGCAGCAAACGCGGCGACACCAACGGCGACGGGACGGACTGACATGGCGCATGCGCTCGTGATCGGAGGGGGTCTGGCCGGTTGCGAGGCGGCGTGGCAGCTCGCCGAGCGGGGTCACGACGTGACGCTCGTCGAAATGCGGCCCGTCCAGGGGACGCCGGCCCACCGCACGGATCACCTCGCCGAGCTGGTCTGCACGAATTCGTTCAAGAGCGAAGATCCCACCAACGCCCACGGCCTGCTCAAGCGCGAGATGCGCGCGCTCGGCTCGATCCTGCTCGAGTGCGCCGACAGCGCACGGGTGCCGGCCGGCTCGGCCCTCGCCGTCGATCGCGACGTGTTCGCCACTGCCATGACGGCCCGGATCGAGGGACACGCGTCGATTCGCGTCGAACGGCGCGAGCTGGGCGAACTGCCCGCCAGTCCCGCCGTCCTCGCGACCGGCCCGCTCACTTCGGCAGCGTTGACCGCGGCCATCGCCACGCTCCTCGGCGACGACGGCCTCGCCTTCTACGATGCGATCGCGCCCATCGTCTCGGCCGATTCCATCGATTACGAGAGAGTATTCTTCGCTTCACGCTGGGACAAAGGCGAAGGCGACGACTACATCAATTGCCCCATGTCGCGCGATGAGTACGCCGCTTTCCTCGCAGCATTGTGCGAGGCGGACGTGTATCCGGGCCACGATTGGGAGAACATCCCATATTTCGAAGGCTGTCTGCCCATCGAGGTCATGGCTGCCCGCGGCCATGACACGTTGCGCTTCGGGCCCATGAAGCCGATCGGTTTGCGCGACCCGCGCACCGGCAAACGACCGTGGGCGGTCGTGCAGCTACGCCGAGAAGACCGCGCCGGGCAGATGTGGAATCTCGTCGGATTCCAGACCCGCCTGCGCACCGGTGCGCAGCGGCGCGTGTTCCGTATGATTCCCGGTCTTGAAAACGCGGAGTTCCTGCGGACGGGATCGATCCACCGCAACACGTACCTGAACTTCCCGGCGCGCCTGCTGCCGTACGGGGCTCCGCCGGCAAGGCCGGACCTCGTGATCGCCGGGCAGTTGACGGGTGTGGAGGGCTACACGGAATCGGCGGCGTCGGGGATCCTCGCGGGCCTCAATCTGGACCGCATTCAGAATGGCCGGCAGCCCACACTGCCGCCACCGACCACGATGCTGGGTGCGCTGTACCGGTATCTGCGGGAGGCGAAGCCGAGCGAGTTCCAACCCATGAACTCGAACTTCGGGCTGCTCGACCCGCTGACCGAGCCGCCGCGCGACAAGTCGCTTCGTCGGCAGGCTCTCGCCGAACGTGACGCGCTCGACTTCTAGACCTGGCTCGAGTCGAACGGCATTGCGCAGGGAGCTGCAGCAACGTGACGCCGCGCAGCCGACGCGCACCGGTGCAACCCGCCGCGCAGCTCCCGGGAGGCGTCGCCGCAACGATGGACATGTTCCTCAAGTCCATCGCGCACGCTCGGCAACTCAGTCCGCACACCGTTGCGGCGTATCGACGCGACCTGCTCGAGCTGGCCGCATTTCTCGACCGCCACTACGACCAGCCGGACTGGGATTGGGCAGGCGTGGACAGACTCGCGCTGCGCGGCTGGCTCGGCGAGCTTGCCCGACGAGGCCGGGCCCGACGGACCCTCGCGCGAAAGCTCTCCGCCGCCCGCTCCTTCTTTCGGTTCCTGCACCGCGAAGAGTTGATCGAGGCCAATCCCGCGCGCGCCGTTCGGACGCCCCGTCTCGAGCGCCGCTTGCCCGCCTGGCTGACCCGCGAAGACATCGACCGCGTCTTCGCGCTCGCCGAGAACCGGGCGGCCGAGGGTTCCTTCAAAGGTGTCCGCGACCACGCCATCCTCGAGCTCCTCTACGGCGCCGGGATCCGGCGCGCCGAGCTGCACGGGCTCGACATGCCCGACCTCGACCTGATCGGCGAGCACGTCCGCGTGCGTGGCAAGGGGCGAAAGGAACGGATCGTCCCGCTCGGCAGGGCGGCCGTCCACGCACTCCGGCGTTATGAGCCTCGCCGCACCGAGGTGCTCCAGCGCCGTGCGGACGGCGACCGTAAGGCCGTTTTCCTGAACGATCGGGGCGCCCGCCTGTCCGCCCGCCAGATCCAGAACATCGTCCGCAAAGCGACCGAGGACGCCGCCGGCGACGGCGTGTCGACCCACGCCATGCGCCACACGTTCGCTACCCACCTGCTCGATGCCGGGGCCGACCTGATGGCCGTGAAGGAGCTCCTGGGCCATTCATCTCTTTCGACGACAAGGATCTACACCCACACGAGCCACGAGCGGCTGAAACGCGTCTACGACCAGGCACACCCACGCGCCTGAGGGTGTGTCCGGCCTGTTTGGTAGCCTCGGAGCTACGGGACGACCCGTACCGAGGCCGCGAACGGTCCTCGGAGCTACGGGACGACCCACCAACGCCGCGGACGGCCGTCGACCCTCTCCCCTCT
>JBFJPA010000296.1:0-6296 GCA_041617355.1 Longimicrobiales bacterium | reverse complement strand
CGGCCCGTGACGGATCTGCGTCGCGCGGTCCCGGCGCACGTGGCCGCCGCGCTGGACCGGGCGCTCGAGAAGCTGCCGGCAGACCGCTTCGAGAGTGCGTCCGCGTTCGACAGGGCGCTGGGCGATGCATCGTTCAGCTACGAGCGCCGGACCGATCTCCACGTCACGGGCCGCACCCGTGCGATCGCCTCGCCGGCGGGCACGCGCGCGTGGCTGCGCGATCCGCGCTCGATCGCGGCGCTCATCGCGCTCGCTGCCATCATCGGAATCTCACAACTGATGCCACCACCGGCGGGCCCGGCGCCGTTCCCCGTGCGCCTGAACCTGGACGCCGGCAACGTCGCGTCGGATTCGCGCATCAACCTCGACATCTCGCCGGACGGTCGGACCATCGTGATGTCTGCTGATGTCGACGGCGAGCGCATGCTCTGGATCCGCAGGGCGGAAGACGCCGGCTTCCAGCCGATCCCTCAGACCGAGAACGCGGTGTTCCCCGCGTTCTCGCCGGATGGCGAGTGGATCGTCTACAGCGGCTCGGGGCTCCGCAGGGTGCACGTAAACGGCGGTGCGCCGTTCACGGTGCTCGATTCGATGGCCGTCGCCATGCCGCACTGGGGGCGGGACGGCACGATCGTGTTCACAACGCCCTGGGACGTCCTTCGCCTCCACGAATCGGGCGCGATCGATACCCTGCTTGACCGAAGCATCGCGTCGCCCCGGCTGCTTCCGGACGGCTCGGGCCTGCTGTTCACGGACGAGCCTGCCTCCGTGCGCCTGCTCGACCTGGCCACAGACTCGGTCAAAACCCTCATCGCCGAGGGCGTGGACGCTCGTTACGTCGAGACAGGTCACCTGCTGTTCGCGCACCCGACCGGCGGGCTCTTCGCCGTGCCGTTCGACCTGCGTCGTCGCGAGGTCACGGGCCAGCCGGTCCGCGTGCTGGACGAGGTCAGCCTGTACAGGGGCGATGAAGTCCGGTACGCGATTTCGCGGACGGGTACTCTGGTCTACGGGATGGGTCGGTTCAGCGGCGCGATCGGCGCTCCGCGCCTGCTCGTCGTGCACCTGTCCGGCGCGGTCGACACACTTCCGCTCGCGCCGCGCGATTTCGAGAACCTCCGTTGGTCCCCCGATGGCCGACGCGTCGCCTACACCATCGAGGACGGTGGCCGGAGCGATGTCTTCGTCTACGACGTCGAGGTGGGCACGACGCCTCGCCGGCTCACGTCGGAAGGCGACAACACGGAGCCGGTGTGGTCTCCGGATGGGACGCGCATCGCCTTCGCCTCGACCCGGGATGGCACGGACGGAGCGGACCTCTTCGTGAAATCGCTCGACGATGCGCCCGAGGTCCGCCTTCTGGCGCGTCCCGGCGACCAGACGCCCCGGGACTGGCCTGAACCGGGCCGGCTCGTCTTCATGGACGACGCTGTCATGAGGGACGGCGACGCGCCCTCGACGTCCTTCTGGATGATCCAGCCGGATTCCGGCGCCGTGCCGCAGGCGTACCTGCAGTCCGAAGAGTTCGTGGACGGAATCACGGTCGCGCCGCGCGGCGGGCTGGCTGCCTACGAGGTGTTGGGGCGCACAAGCGCCATCTACGTCCGCACGTTTCCCGAGCCGGGGCGGCAGATGCTCGTGTCCGAAGGTGACGTCAGCAGTCCGCGCTGGTCTCCCGATGGCAACACGCTCTACTACTGGCAACTCGCTGGCAGGACCGATACGCTCTTCGCTGCGCGTTTGGAGCGGGAACCAGCGTTCCGCGTGCTCTCCCGCGAGGTCGTTCACGCGGGCGAAAGACTGCACGGCTGGTCCTGGGATCTGCACCCGGACGGCGACCGGTTCATCGTGCCCAAGCCGGTTGCCGCACTCACCGGCCCGTCGACGGATCCAGCAGCGCCGGAACGGTTCTTCGTGGTCGTGAACTGGTTCGAGGAGATGAGGGCGAAGCTGGGCGCGGGTCGCTAGCCCCGCGCCTCGCCTCAGCCGATCGTGTAGACGAGCTTGCGTCCGTCGAGGGCCGCCTCGAGTTCGGCGAGCCACTCGTGGAACGGAAGACTAGCGAGCAGCGCCTGCCCGCCGGTCGGCATCGTCCCGACGCGCAGCACCACGGCACGGTCAGCGTCCCGCCGGATCGCCTCCAGGACCGCATCGAACCCGTGGCCGTTCCGGCCCACTGCCGCACCATCGACGGTGTAGTGCACACGCGGCGGATCGCCGTCCGTGACGGTCCAGCTGATGACCATTGGTGCTGCCATGCGCGGGCGGCGGACCTTGTCTCACGCGAGCCCGGCGGTCGGCCGGATTCGGTAATCGGACGCGGAGGCGCCGCCGTGCCACGACTCGACCTCGTCGAACCATTCCTTGTGCGTCCGGTACGTGTTCCCGGCGCCGAAATGGCCCCAGAACTTGTCCTTGCCCGTGTAGATGATGTTCTCTCCTTCCAGGCCGACGGTTCCGCCGCTCGGGAAGCTCGTGTTGCTGATGTAGCCCCAGTCGCCCGGGATCCAGTCGTCGGGCGCGACGCCGGTATCGTTGGCCAGCGGCGATCCGCTGCCGCCGATCATGGTGAGCTGCGTGGCCGCGAGGCAGGCGATGGCGTACTCGCCCGGGTTCACGTTCAGATCGGCGACGGCCTTGTCCGCATCGGCTCCCGGCTTCAGGGACCAGCCGCTGGCGTCCACCTTCCAGTACGCCGGGTTCATCTTGAATGCCCCGCCGGCGGCGAAGGTATACTTCTTCTTCGCGGCGAACTGAACGATGCCGTGGCGCGCCATGATGTGTTTCTTGAAGTTCGCGTCGATCTGCGCGCTGGTCGTGCCGTCGAGCGTGAAGACGCGTGGCGAATGCATCAGCGACGTGAACAGCTCGTGCCAGATCGTGTTCTTCACGACCTTCGGGACCGTGTACACATCTCCCGTGCGCGACGTCGTGTACCCCATCGTGTCCAGCGTCAGGCCTGCCCCGACTCTGATCTTCCTGCGGATGACGGGCCCGGCACCCCCATCCGGCTGGAGTGTGTGGGCCAGCTCGTGCGCGATCAGCCGCCTGCCGTCATCGGTGTGGGGCTCGTACTCGCCGGACCCGAACACGATGTGTGCGCCCGTCGTCCAGGCGCGCGCCGAGAGGGCGCGCGCGGAGTCGGCCGCGGCCGGGCCGGTGTGGATGCGGATGTCGCTCAGGTCGTGACCGAGGCGAGGCTCGAAGAAGGCCCGCGTCGCCTCGTCGAGCGGTCGGGCGGGCGATCGCAGGGCGCCGGCGACGACCGGCGCGAAGCGCGACGGGTCCGCGCGGTGCGGCGGGGGTCGCTGCGGCGGCCGATCGGACGATGGTGCGGCGCGGGCTTGGATCACGTCGTGCATGGGCTCTTCCTGACGGCGTACCTCGAAGATGCGGGTTCCGCCGCGCACGGGGAAGAGTCACGCGCGACTCGGCTCCGCCCGGATCTCGAGCGCTGCAGCTCGGCTAGGATGTCTCCGCCGACGGCGCGAACCGCCGCACGGAGCGGGCCGTCACTCGTGTCTGCCGTTCCCCTGATTCGTCGTTGTGCGCGCGGCCGGCGCGTCCTCGAGCGTCTTCAGCACGTCGCGCCACGCGAACTTCTGGCCCATGCCGCGCACGTAGTAGTCCATCCACGCCATCTCGCTGACCGCCTTGACCAGCTGGTTGCGCGGGTCCGGGATGCCGTGGGTGTTGCCCGGGTACATGAACAGTTCCGTCGGCACGCCGATCTTCTTGAGCGCCATGTGCAGCTCGACGGACTGCGGGCTGGGCACGCGCGGGTCGCCCTCGACCACGTGGATCATCGTGGGCGTCTGCGCGTTGCGGATGTACTTGAGCGGCGACTGGTTCCAGTACGCCTCGAAATTGTCGTACGGCAGGTCGTTGCCCAGGTAGTACTGCCGGTTCCGCTGGACATCGCTCTGCGCGTACATCGAGATCCAGTTCGAGGTGCCGGCGCCGGAGCTGATCGCTTTGAACCGGTCCGTGTGCGTCAGGATCCAGTTCGACCAGTGGCCGCCGGCGCTCCAGCCCAGCGCGCCCATGCGGTCGCCGTCGACGATGCCCTGCGCTATGAGGTGGTCGACGCCCGTCATGATGTCGTCGAAGCCGGGCGGGAAGTAGTTGCCGACGATGTCGTTCCTGTGCTGTTCGCCGTAGTTCGTCGAGCCGCGGTAGTTGGGCTTGAGCACGGCGTAGCCGGCGCCCGCGTAGACCTGCGAGCCGTAACCGCCGTTGAAGCCGAGCACGTCGGCGGACGCGGGCCCGCCGTGGATCGCGACGATGAGCGGATAGCGCTGGCCGGGCTGGTAACCGACGGGTTTGACGAGCACGCCGCCGACCATCTTCCCGTCCGTCGAGCGCCACGTGATTTCTTCTTCCTCGCCCAGCGCGAAGCCGCGCACCTGCGGGTTGGCGTCCGTGAGCTGGCGCCACGCCTGCCGGTTCGCGATCTGCGCGACATTGGCGACGGTGAACACCGTGGGCGCCGTCTTGGGATCGCTGTAATTGATGAGGATCACGCCCGTGTCGTCATCGCGGTTGACGGACAGGGAGGCCTTCAGATCGGTGACCTGGCGGACCGTGTTCTGGCGGACGTCCACGGCCATGAGCTGGTTCGTCGCGCGGATGCCCTCGTTGAAGTAGATCGTGTTGCCGTCCTCGGACCAGAAACCGACGGTGACATCGCCGTCGAACGATCCGCCCAGCTTGCGCCACTGGCCGCCGCGCTCACCCACCGCGCGGATGTACGTCTTCGTGTTCTTCATGCTGTACCTGGTGAGATCATCGGGCGCGGAGAACGCGACCCAGCGGCCGTCGGGCGAGAAGCCGGGCCCGTTCTCGCCGACTTCCGAGTTGTTCGTGAGCCGCTCGATCTGGCCCGTCGCCGTCTCGAGCAGGTACAGGTCCGTGTTGATGCCCTGCTCGGTGATGTTCCGCTTGTAGCGCTCGGACGATGTGCCGCGGTAGCCGACCCAGCGGCCGTCCGGCGAGACGTTGAAGCCCGCGACCGTGTAGGAAGCATCGCTGGTCAGCCGCATCGCCTTGATGGGATCGAGGTCGAGGACCCACAGGCTGGCCAGCGGCGTCTCCGCGTTGCGGATGTCGACCGTGAACCGCTTCTCGCGACGCTGCTTCTCATCCGCGTCCACCGTGTCCGGCGTGATGAACCAGATGCGACGGCTGTCCGGACCGATCTCCCACTGGTCGATGCCGGCCGACTGCTTCGTGAGCTGCTCGGGCTGCGCGTCCGTGATGCCCGCCACGGGCAGGCGGTACAGCTGCTGTTCGCCCGACTTGCCGGCGCGGTAGACCAGCCAGCGGCCGTCCTTGCTGAACTGGAAGTTCGACACGCCATCGCGTGCGTCCGTGATGCGGCGGGCTTCGCCGCCGTCGGGGCGCATCAGGTACAGCTGGTTCTGGCCGGACGCGCTGGCCGGCGCGTCACGGTTCGACAGGAACACGAAGAACGAGCCATCGCGCGCCCATGCCGGTGACGTCTCGTTCTTCTCGCCGGTGAACGTCATCTGCTTCGTCGAGGGCAGTCCCTGCTGCAGCGACACGAGCATGATGTCGCTCTGCCGCCTCGCCTCTTTCCAATCGGGCGTGGACAGTGTGTAGAGCAGCCAGCGGCCGTCCGGGCTGGGCGCGGGCGAGCCGGCCGATTTCAAGTGCTGCATGTCCAGGAACGTCATCGGGCGTTGCTCGGGCGCCGCCTGCGCGCCGGCCGGGGCCGGCGCCGCGATGGCGTACGCGAGGACGACGGCCAGGCAGCGGGTGAGGAGGGCGGCACGGGATGAGACGGCGGATGGCGTGCGCATGTGTGACCTCGACGGATCGGCGGTGGATCGGCGAAAACCGGTCGGCCGCACCCGGACGGGCACGGCCGACGGCGGACCTCGAACACTACCGCGCGCCGCGCGACGGGGCCAGTGTCCGCGGCGGGCAACGCGGACCCGCCCGGCCAGCGGCGCGCCGCGCGGGCTCAGGCGGACAGCTTCTTTTCGAGGGGTGTCCGGAACCGCGGCTTGACCACGATCGGGCGCAGCCATGCCGTCAGTTCCGCAGCCCGTTCGCGCACCGCGGTTTCCGTCCTCTTGCCCACGTCTTCCAGCAGTTTCACCACCACGTCGCCGTCCGGGCGCTGTGCCCAGCCACCGACGATCCGGCCATCCGCCCACACGGTCGGCCCGGCATTGCCATTCCTGTCGAAGAGCTGCCGCGCATGTGTCCCGAGATACCAGTCGCGCAGCTTCCACCCCATGACCGTCGGATCCAGCGCCGGCAGCAGCGCG
>JBFJPA010000295.1:0-6303 GCA_041617355.1 Longimicrobiales bacterium | reverse complement strand
GGCCGAGCTCCGCGATGCGGTGGGCGATCAGCGCGAAGTCACCCGCTTCTTGGACGTCCTTGGCGAAGAGCTGAAAGAACCCCGTGTCGTCGACAGCGTGGTAGTCGTCGTGGCCGGCGTGCACGTTGAGCGCGTGTTTCGTCATGGCGCGCGCCGCGACATTGAGCACGTACGTCAGGCGCTTGCCGACGGCCGGATAGAGCGACTCGTGCATGTAGGCGATGCCCTGGCCACTCGAGAAGTTCGTGGCGCGCAGGCCCGTCATGCTCATGCCCGCCGTGACAGCGGCCGCGGCGTGCTCGCCCTCCGGCTCGAAGAAGATCAGGCGCCTGCCATTTACGTTCTCCTCGCCCGCTGCGACGGCGACGGCCCAGCCTTCGCCCATCTGTGTGGATGGCGTGATCGGGTACGCACCGGCCGCCTCGGATGCCGCCGTTTCGACGGCGATGACCGCGCCGCTGCCATCCGTGGCTTCGGCAATGCCGGGGTATCTCGGCCCGGGAGGCGGTGCCTCCGACTTCTTCGCTCGCAGCATCATCGTGACTCACTCGCGACGGGGGGCGTGACGTCGAACTGCGCGCCGTCCACCCAGACAATGGCGTTGGTGGGACAGCGTGCTGTCGCCGCCGGGTTCTCGAGCTCGATCCGTCCGTAATCGATGACGGCGAGCCCGTTCATCATGGCGATCAGGCCGGGCGCATCGGCGGCACAGCGCCCGCACGCGTTGCACGCGACGGAACACACGTCCGTCGCGGCCTCGCCGTTCAGCAGGTTGCGGCATTGCACGAGCAGGTGGTGCTCGGTGGGCATGAGCACGAACAGGTCGAGCGGACAGGCGATGACACAGTCGTTGCACGCCGTGCACGTGTCCGGATCGACGACGGGCAGGTCGACCGCGTTCATGGTGATCGCGTCGAAGTCGCAGGCGACGGCGCAGTCGCCGAGTCCGACGCAACCCCATGCGCAGGCCTTGCCGCCGCCACCCACGGCGACGGCCGCGGCACAGCTCTGGATGCCGTGGTAGATCGCCTTGCGGCGCGCGACATCGGAGCCGCCGGCACAGAGCAGGCGGGCGACACGCTTTTCGGCCTGGCCGGCATCGACACCGAGGAACGCGGCCACATCGTCGCGGTCATCGGGACCCATCACGGTGCATGTGGCCGGCGGCGTCTGTCCGCCGATCACGGCTTCCGCGAATGCGCGACAGCCGGCGAACCCGCACGCGCCGCAGTTGGCGCCCGGCAGCAGGTTCGTGACGGCGTCGATGCGCGGATCCTCCCACACGCGCAGGCGGCTGTTCGCGAGCGCGATGAGCGAGCCGAACACGAGTCCGACGCCGCCCAGGATCGCGACGGAGACCAGGATCGTGTTCGCGTCCATCGTGCCCTCAGCCCGTACCGGAGAGGTCCGCCTGCTGCAATAGCCAGGCGGCCAGCCGGTCGGCAGGTGCAGCCGCGGCGGGCGCCGGCGCGGGCGCGGCCGCAGCACTCGCAGGCGCGGGTGGCGTCGCAGGCACCGCCACTGCAGGCGCGGGCGCGGGCTCGGTTGCCGGCGTCGCCTTCGGCGATTGCGACAACGTGCGCAGCCACTCCAGCTCCTCGATCAGCTGGAAGGTGCCGAGGCGTCCGAGCGCGCGTGTGGGTGCTTCGGATGGTAGAGCCTTCACGGTCAGCCGATCGGCGAGTGTGGCGCCGGCGGCCGGATCGTGGACGAAGCAGGCACAGCCTTCCGGCACGAGCGCACCCACGGCGGGCCCGTCGAACGCCGCGAGCCGCCCGAAGTCCGCGGCGTCGGTCGTCTGCATGACGAACACGCCCGGCGTGATCAGGCGCACGAGCGACGCGGGCGGCGCGGGAGCGCTCACGACCAGCACGATCTTCTGCGTTCCGTCCAGGAACGCGGCCAGGGCACCGGCCTGCAGATCACCACCGTTGATCTCGACGAGGAGCGGCGGAGCGAGCCGGCGCTCCGCACGCGTCCAGCGGAAAAACGGGAACGCGCCGACCGCATCGTCGCGCATGGCTTCGGCGGCACGGCCGGTCCGCACCAGCTCGGCGACGCGGGCCGCGCCGAACGCGCGGCCGGCGACGGCCAGCGCCGAGCCCAGCTCGGCGCCGAGATCGCCGCTCGGCGGGACCTGCAACCGGTATGGCGCATTGCCTGCCTTCGCGATGGCGGCCAGCACGTCGGCGGAACGCTCGAGCAAGGCGAATGCACGCTCGTCGAGCACGGCCCGCTGATCGAGCAGCTCCGCGAACCGGTCCGCGTCGATCCGACCGGCGGCGAACGCGCCCAGCTCCTCTGCGACTCGCGCGGTCCGGCCATTCGTCGGCCGCTGCGTCTCGATCTGCGTGCGCAGCTCCTCGACCGCGCCCGTCACGGCCGAACGGAACGCCTCCCGCGCGGGCGCGAGCTGCGCGAAGATGTCCGCGGCGACTTCGTCAGATGGCATAACGCGACAGCTCCTCATCGAGAAGCGCCAGCTTCTCTTCGACCGTATGGCGCGGCAGGCGACGTGTCTCCACGTAGCGCGGCCGCGACTCGTCTTTGAAGAACACGCCCAGCCGAATCCTGTCTTCCAGCTCGGCGAAGCGCCTCGCCTCGTCCATGTCTTTCGGATCGTGCACGACGCGGTTCGGATACAGCTTGTCCAGCTCCGGCACGCGAATGCCATCGTCGTGCTCCATCAGCACGACGCGGTCGGGCTCGCGCACCGCACCCATGTAGAGCGTCGGCGTGTAAACCGGACAGCGCTGCAGGATACGCACGAATGCGAAGCCCTTGTGGTGCTGTGCGGCCTGCAGCGTCGCGAACAGGTGTGCCGGCATCCACTCGGCGGTCTGTGCCACGAACGACACGTTTGTGATGCCGAGCATCACCTCGATCGGATTGAGCGCCGGCAGATACGAGCCGAGCGGCTGCGTGTTGGTCGCGAAGCCCTGCGGCGTCGTGGGCGAGGTCTGCATCTTCGTCATGCCGTAGATGTTGTTGTCCAGCATGAGTGCGACCATGTCCACGTTGTAGCGCATGGCGTGCAGCCAGTGGCCTGCGCCGATCGACGCACAGTCGCCGTCGCCCATGACCACGAATACGTGCAACTCGGGGCGGTGCAGCTTGATGCCCGTGGCGACGGGCAGCGCACGGCCGTGCAGGCCGTGGAACCCGTATGTCTTCATGTAATGCGGAAACCGGCTCGAACAGCCGATGCCTGAGACGAATACCGTACGTTCCGGCGGCAGCTGCTCTGCCTTCAGGAGTCGCTGCACGGCGGACAGGATCGAGTGATCGCCGCAGCCGGGACACCAGCGGGCCATTGCCCCCTCGTAGTCGCCCATCTCGAAGACGCGCTCATCGTCGACAGCGCAGTCGAACAGTGAGCAGGCTGCGGCGATCATGCCTCACCTCCTTGGGTTGTGACGGCGTTTTCGATGGCTCGCAGAATCGCGCCCGGCCGGAGCGGCTCCCCGAGAACGCGCGTCCAGCAGTCCACGTCTACGAGCGTATGAGCGCGCAGAAGCCAGGCGAGCTGACCCCGGCGCCGATTCTCCTCGGTGATCCAGGGATCACCGGGATCGTCGCTGTAGTTGATCTCCACGGTCATGACCTTCTTGAACCGCGCGAAGATCTGCTTCAATCCTGGTTCGAGTGGCGACAGGAAGCGCAGGTGCAGCGACGAGACGGACAGTCCCTTCTCGCGCGCGCGCTCGACCGCTTCCTCGATCGCGCCTTTCGTGCTGCCCCAGCCGACGACCAGCAGATCGCCCTCTTCGGCGCCGTTCACGACCGGCGGCTTCAACGTCTGCTGGAAGACGGCGATCTTGCGGCTGCGCATGCGCGAGCCGCGCTGGTTGACATCGGAGCGATAGGCGACCTTGCTGCCTTCGTCGTGCGCCAGTCCGGTCGCCGTGTACATGCCACCGGGCTGGCCGGGCACGATGCGACGGGACAGGCCCGTGCTCGGGTCCCAGTCGTACGGCCGCATGCCCTCCGGCACGGGGGACAGGTCCGGCGCGCGCGCCATCCACTCCGCCTTCAGCTCCGGCTTCGGGAACGGCTGCACGCCCGTCGCGAGGTTCGCATCCGACAACACCATCACGAGTGTGCGGAACGTCTCGGCGATGCGGCGCGCCGTGATCATTGCGTGGAAGCACTCCTCGATGGTGGCGGGGGCCAGCACGATGTGCGGCGCATCGCCCGGCTGGCCGAAGATCGCGGCGAGCAGATCGGACTGTTCGACTTTCGTCGGCAAGCCCGTGCTGGGACCGCCGCGCTGCACATCGAGCACGACGAGCGGCGTTTCCGTCATCACGGTGAGGCCGAGGAACTCCGTCTTCAGCGCGAGGCCCGGGCCCGACGTGATCGTGAACGCGACTTTACCCGCGTACGACGCACCCGTCGCGACCCCGATCGCCGCGATCTCGTCTTCCGCCTGGTGCAGCACACCGCCGAAGCGGTCGAACATCTCGCCCAGGTAATGCGAGACCGAGGTAGCCGGCGTGATCGGGTACATCGCGCACATCTCCATGCCGGCGGCGATGGCGCCGAGCGCGGCGGCCTGATTGCCGTTCATCACGATCATCGGCTGCTTCGTCGGCTGCGGCGGGATGTCGATGCGGAAGTCGAGGTGCTCGGCCGCCCAGGCGTGACCGCGAAGCAGAAGCGCGACGTTCTTTTCGTAGACTTCTTCGCTCTTCTTGCGGAACTGGTACGCGATCTCCTCCTTGCAGCGCTCGAGATCGCGGTCGTAGATCCACGCCAGCATGCCGAGCGCGAACATGTTCTTGCCCTTGCGCGCATTGTCCACGACCTCGAGACACTCGCGCTCCATCGGCACGCCGATGATGCGGTAGCCGCCGGGCTCCAGCTCTTCCATCGCCTCGGCCCACGCCGTCCGGATCGACTCGTCCGGGTGCGTCGCCCACATGTCTTCGACGAGGATCGTCGCGCCCTGCGCGATCGCATCGAGGCGGTGCCGGCCCGCCAGGACCTGCTCGTTGAAGGCGATGACCAGGTCCGTCTCATCGCCCCAGTTCGTGACCGGGCCCGCACCCACGCGGATGCGGATGCCACTCGCGCCCGCCGCATTGCGCGGCGGCGGCTGGATCTCGGCCGGAATGATGTCCACCGTCCAGACCCCATTGCCCATCTTCGCCGACACCGTGCCGAAGGCCTGTCCGCATTTCTGCGCGCCTTCACCGGAGTCGGAGACGATTTCGACGGTGTGCTGACGGACTCGCTGGACGCGGGGCTCGCCTGCGCGTGGGAGAGATGTCGGCTCGGCGACGTGCGGATCGACGGCGCTCGCCATGATCGCTACCTGGGGCTCGGGGTCCCTGGCCCTCGCCTTCGTGGCGAGGCCGCATGTTGGGGCCCGAGGGCTGCGTCCGTCGGCGGACGACCCCGGCAATGCCGGAGCTCACCCGTATACGTCGTCCACTGGGCGCATCGTATCGGCCGGGGAGCCGCAAACCTTCGGGACACCTCCAAGCTGCGGCATCGGGGTAGGCACGGGCTGTCCGGCATCAGCCGATGGAGGGTCTGGCTCAGCCGGACCGGCGTTACGGGGGTTTCCCCACACGGAGGTGGGCTTGGGACTGCGGCGACGGCTGGAGTGAGCCGGCGGAAGGGATTCTGGCGCCTTCACGGTCGTGGGAATTCCGCAACCCGCCCTTTTCTTGGGTGCGAGCCGGTCGCGGTCCGGCTGGCGTCCGTGCGAGCGCGGCCTCATTGTGCATGCGCGCGTCCGCATTCGACCCGGGCAGGGTGGCCCGTCGGGCCGATGGGACCTTGTACTCCCTCAGGGCTTTTCAGCCCGCTTCCAGTTCGCGGAGGTACGTATGATCCGCCCCCAAACGTTCACAATGCTCTCGATCCCCGTGGTGTTTGCGGCTTTCGCGTCCGGCGTGTCGGCCCAGCAGCACGAGCACGGCCGGCCGGACGAAGGCGTCGGCCGCGTGGCCTTCCCCGTTTCCTGCAACGCCGAGGCGGTGCCGCGGTTCGAACGTGCAGTGGCGATGTTGCACTCCTTCTGGTTCGAGGCGGCGGAATCGGAGTTCAAGCGAACGATCGAGGCCGACGCTTCTTGCGGCATGGCGCACTGGGGCCTGGCGATGACGATGTTGGGCAACCCGTTCACGCGGGTGGAGCCACCGCCGGCACGGCTACAAGCGGGCGAGGCGGCAGCACGACAGGCGGCGGAGCTGACGCGCGGCGCGACGCATCGGGAGCAGATGTACGCGGCCACCGTGGTCGCGTTGTACGGCGTCGCGCCCTTCGCGGAACGCATGCGCGCGCACGAGCAGG
>JBFJPA010000294.1:0-6334 GCA_041617355.1 Longimicrobiales bacterium | reverse complement strand
GTCATGCGATCGACATCGACGGCGCGCAGCCGCTTCGTCAACGGCGCATCGTCGCCGCCAAACAGAGAGAGCTGACCGGTGGCGGCGGGCGCCGGTGCATGCTGTCCCTGCCGGCCGAGGCCGACGCCACCGCCCGTGTGCGCGCCCTCCAGCTCGCGCAGGATCTCCCGAGCCCGCGCCACCACATCACCCGGCAGGCCGGCCAGGCGGCCGACCTCGATGCCGTAGGAGCGGTCCGCGCCGCCCGGCTGAACATGGTGCAGGAACACGATATCGTGGCCGACCTCGCGCACCGCGACGTTGTAGTTGCAGAGTGCCGGCAGCTGGTCGGCGAGCTGCGTGAGCTCGTGGTAGTGCGTTGCGAAGATGGTCTTCGTGCCGACGTGCTCGTGCAGGTGCTCCGTGACGGCCCACGCGATGCTCACGCCGTCGTACGTCGCCGTGCCTCTCCCAATCTCATCGAGCAGCACGAGCGATGCACGCGTCGCGCCGTGCAGAATCGCAGCCGTCTCCTGCATCTCGACCATGAACGTCGACTGGCCGCGCACGAGGTTGTCCGACGCGCCGACGCGTGTGAAGATGCGGTCGCAGACCGGGAGCCGGGCACGCCGCGCCGGGACGAACGCGCCGATCTGGGCGAGCAACTGGATGAGTCCCACCTGCCGCAGCAGCGTGCTCTTGCCCGCCATATTCGGCCCCGTCAACACGACGATCCGCGAGTCTTCATCCAGCACGGTGTCGTTCGGGATGAACGTCTCGCGCGGCATCATCGTTTCGACGACCGGGTGTCGGCCTTCGCGGATCTCGAGCGTGTAGCCCGTGTGTACCTCCGGCCGCGTCCAGCCGCGCCGCTCGGCGAGCCGGGCGAAGGCGGAGAGCACATCCAGCATCGCGACCCGCTCCGCCGCGGCCTGCAGTCGCGCCGTCTCCGACCCCATGCGCCGGCGCAGCTCGCCGAATAGCCGTGTCTCCGTCTCGGCGATGCGCTCCTCGGCGTTGAGGATCTTCTCCTCCCACGCCTTCAGCTCGGGCGTGATGTAGCGCTCGGCGTTCGCGAGCGTCTGGCGTCGCTCGTAGTCGGCCGGCACGCGCTCGAGGTTCGCGCGCGTCACTTCGATGTAGTAGCCGAAGACCTTGTTGTAGCCGACCTTCAGCGAAGGAATGCCCGTCCGTTGCCGCTCCGTCGCCTGCAGCCGCGCCAGGGTGTCCTGTGCGCCATCGCGCGTTGCACGCAGATCGTCGAGCGACTCGTCCCAACCGTCTCGAATCACGCCGCCCTCGCCTACGGCCGCCATCGGCTCATCCGCGAGGGCTCGCGTCAACACGTCGTACACGTCGTCGAGCGGGTCGAGCGTCTCGGCCAGACCGGCCAGGAGCGTCGCCTGCGCAGGCTGCAACGCGTTCCGCAACGCCGGCAAGCGCGCGATCGATTCGCGCAGCGACAGCAGCTCGCGCGGCTGGACACGGCCGCCACCGACCTTGGCCGCCAGCCGCTCGAGGTCGCGGATCTCGCGCAACTCGGCGCGGATCGTACGGCGCAGCGCCGCGTCGTCGACCATTTCGGCGACCGCGTCCTGGCGCGACCAGATGCGCTCGGCGACGACCAGCGGCCGCAACAGCCAGCGCCGCAGCAGACGTGCGCCCATGGGCGTCAGCGTCTCGTCCACGACTTCGATCAGCGTTCCCGCACGACCGGCATCGGCCCGCAGCGGCTCGACCAGCTCGAGGTTCCGTCGCGTCATCTCGTCGAGCGCCATCGCTTCGCCCGGCCGTTCCACGCGCGGCGGCCGCAGCGCCGCCGCGGCCGCCGGCTGCACCTCGCCCAGATACGCGAGCAACGCGCCCAGTGCCTGCACCAGCGCGCCGTCCGTCGCCTCGAAGCCGAATCCTTCCAGCGCGCGCACGCGGTACCGGCGCCGCACTTCATCGGCCGCGGACTCGGCGTCGAACAGCCAATCCGGCCGGAACGTCAGGCTGACACCCTCGACGCCGGGTGGCTGCCAGCCGTCTCGACTCCGTGGCAACAGGAGCTCCGCCGGCTCCAGCCGCGCCAGCTCACCCGAAAGCGCGTCGTCCGCAACCGGCACGGCCAGCACTTCGCCGGTCGAAAGGTCCGCGGCCGCCAGCGCCCAGCCGCCGCGGGCCGATTCCACGAGTGACGCCAGGTAGTTGTTCTTCCGTTCCGAGAGCAGCGCATCCGCCAGCACCGCTCCGGGCGTGACCGTCTCGACGACCTCACGCCGAACGATGCCTTTGGCATCGGCCGGGTCCTCGACCTGCTCACACACCGCCACGCGCTTACCCAGTCGCACGAGGCGTCCCACGTATTCGTCCCGGGCCCGCGCCGGCACACCCGCCAGCGGCACCTCCGCGGCGCCGCCATTGTTGCGCGACGTCAGCGTCAGCCCGAGCAGCCGCGCGCCCTCCTCGGCATCCTCGTTGAACAACTCGTAGAAGTCTCTCACGCGAATGAAGACCAGCGCGTCCGCATGCCGCTGCTTCGCGTCGCGCCACTGCTGCATGAGAGGGGTCAGTGTCATGCTTTCATCATATCCGAAGACAACCCGTAAGGCCATGTTGGCGAACGGAACGGATTACGGGACCGGACACACGCCCGCCCGGCCGGGACCGACGGGTCGGTGCCCGGGGTAGCGCCGGCCCGACCGTCGGCGACCCGTGACCCGACCCGTTTCCGCCGCTACATTCTCCACTCTCGACTGGGATATATGGAAAAGGACCGCGTGAACGTGCAGAAATCGCCTCTTTTCGACACGTACAACGCCGCCTACGTGCAGGCGTTGTTCGAGTTGTATCAGCAGAATCCCGCGAACGTCGATCCGGCATGGCGCGACGTGTTCGCGTCGCGCGCCGGTGACGCGGGCCTCCTCGGCGGCCCGAACGGCCAGGCCGCCGCCGCCCCGGCTCCGTCGGGCGCGGCGGTGGATGCCCAGTTGCGCGCGGCCCGGGCGGCGGGCGAGCTGGTCGATGCCTACCGTCTGCACGGACATCGGGCGGCCCGGCTCGACCCACTCGGCTCGGTTCCGCCGGGCCACCCCATGCTGAAGCCGGAATTCCACGACATCACCGAGGCGGAGTTGCGCGGCGTTCCTGCGTCGATGCTCAGTCTCGAGGGATTTGCCAACATCGGCGAATTCGTGGATTGGCTGCGCGAGACGTATACGGGTCACATCGGCTACGAGTTCGAATATCTCGAGGATCCGGTCTCGCGGGAATGGCTGCGCGAACAGATCGAGACGGGCACGCACCGCACACCGCTCTCGCCGTCGGAACAGCGCCGTCTGCTGGAACGACTGACTGAGGTCGAGGCGTTCGAGCAGTTCCTGCACCGCGCATACCTCGGCGCCAAACGCTTCTCGGTCGAGGGCAACGAGATGCTCGTGCCCATGCTCGATCTCGCGATCGAGCGTGCCGCCGGCCACGGCGCCAAGGAAGTCGTCATCGGCATGGCTCACCGCGGGCGCTTGAACGTGCTCGCCCACGTGCTCGGCATGCCGTACGCCGACCTGATCGAGAAGTTCGAAGGTCGCTACGCCGCGACGGCGGGCACCGGCGATGTCAAATACCACCTCGGCGCGGAAGGCACCTACGCCACTCAGTCGGGCCAGCCTCTGACCGTGCTGCTCGCCCCGAATCCCAGCCACCTCGAGTTCGTGAACCCGGTCGTGGAGGGCATGACGCGGGCAAAGCAAACGGACCGAAAGAGCGCGGCCGTATCTCGCAACGAAGACGCTGTCTTGCCGATCCTCATCCACGGCGACGCCGCGTTTTCGGGGCAGGGCGTCGTCGCCGAGACGCTCAATCTGGCCAATCTCGCGGGCTATCGGACCGGCGGCACACTGCACATCATCTGCAACAATCAGGTCGGCTTCACGACCGATCCGCGCGACTCGCGGTCGACGGACTACGCCAGCGACCTCGCACGCGGCTTCGACATTCCCATCTTCCACGTCAATGCCGACGAGCCCGAGGCTTGCCTCGCAGTGGTGCGCCTCGCGATGGAGTTCCGCGCCCGCTTCCATCACGACGTCGTCATCGATCTGATCGGCTATCGCCGGTACGGCCATAACGAGGGCGACGAGCCGGCGTACACACAGCCTGTCGTCTACGCGAAAATCGCGGAGCACGAGCCGGTTCGCCGTATCTGGGCCCAGTCGCTCGTGCAGCGTGGTACGCTCGGTGACGCGGACGCGGACGCCATCTGGAAAACGAAATACGACCATCTGGTGAGCGTGCAGACGGCCGTCCGGGAAGCAGGCCTCGACGAGATGACGCACCACGTCGAGTTCCCGATGCCCGGCCCGAGCCAGCCGCTGGACACGAGCGTCAGCGCGGATCGCCTGCATGCGCTCGACGCACAGCTCCACGCCCGGCCGTCGGGTTTCGAGGTGAACCCAAAGCTCGCACGCCAACTCGAAAAACGGGCTCGCGTTCTCGCTGACGGCGGAACCCTCGACTGGGCTCATGCAGAGGCCCTCGCGTTCGCCTCGCTAGTCACGGATGGCGTTCCCGTGCGCTTGACCGGCCAGGATTCCGAGCGCGGCACGTTCAGCCAGCGCCATCTCGTGCTCCACGACGCGAAGACCGGCGCCGTCCATACGCCGCTCGCGCACCTCGAGGGCGGGAGTGTTCCGTTCGAGGTCTACAACAGCCCGCTCTCCGAGCTGGCGGCCATGGGGTTCGAGTACGGCTACAGCGTGGTCGCGCCCGAGGCGCTGATTCTGTGGGAAGCGCAGTTCGGCGACTTCGCCAATGGCGCGCAGGTCATCATCGACCAGTTCCTCGCGGCTGGTCGGTCCAAGTGGGGCCAGGAATCACGGCTCGCACTGCTCCTGCCTCACGGCTACGAGGGCCAGGGTCCGGAGCATTCGAGTGCGCGCGTCGAGCGGTTCCTGCAGCTGTGCGCGGAGAACAACCTGCGCGTGGCCAACTGCACGACCCCGGCGCAGTACTTCCACTTGTTGCGACGGCAGGCTCACCTCGCCGAGGCCCGGCCGCTGGTGGTCATGACACCGAAGAGTCTGCTGCGACATCCCCGGGCCGTCTCGTCGTTGCAGGACCTCACGGACGATCAGTTCCACCGACTGCTCGACGACGCCGCCGCGGCCGGTCGCGCGGATCAGATCCGCCGCATTGTCCTGTGCTCGGGCAAGGTGTACTACGATGCCCTGGCGGCGGCGGAGAAGGCGTCCGCGGACGCAGTCGCCATTCTGCGCATTGAACAGGTCTATCCGTTCCCGACCGCCGAGCTGGCGGCAGCTCTGGAGCGCTACAGCAACACCGTCGAACTGGTCTGGCTACAGGAGGAGCCCGAGAACGCTGGTGCGTGGCGGTTCCTTCGCCCGTACCTCGAGACGGCCGGCGCTGGCCGGGCCATCCGTTACGTGGGCCGACCCGAGCGCAGCAGCCCTGCCGAAGGGTACGCGAGCGACCATGAAAAGGAGCAGTCGCGTCTGGTCGGTGAGGCCCTGGCCGATGTGCCGGCTACACGGCGGTCGCGCCGGAGTTCTGCCAAGCGCGCATCGCGTTGACATCCGCGGGAACGGGGACCTCGTCTCCGTTCCCTTCTCTCTCCTCAACCGAACGGAGTCGCCATGTTGTGGGTGCTGATCGTACTCGCCATCCTCGCTGCGTACGGCGTTCTCACCTACAACGCACTCGTCAAGCTACGCGTTCAGGTGGATGGCGCGTGGGCCGACATCGATGTGCAGCTCAAACGACGGCACGATCTCGTGCCCAACCTCGTCGAGACGGTGAAGGGGTACGCGAGCCACGAGAAGGGCACGTTCGAAGCCGTTGTCGCGGCGCGCTCGCGCGCCATGGCGGCGCAGGGCCCCGCCGATCGCGCCGCAGCCGAGAACGCACTGACATCAACGCTCAAGTCGCTCTTCGCGCTCGCCGAGGCGTATCCGCAGCTGCGCGCATCGGAGAACTTCTCGTCCCTCCAGGCACAGCTCGGACAACTCGAAGACGCGCTCCAGAACGCACGCCGGTACTACAACGCCGTCGTGCGCGACCTGAATACGCGAATCCACCAGTTCCCCTCCAACATTATCGCGCGGGCAGGTGGCTTCCGGGAGCGCGAGTTCTTCGAGATCGATGAGGGCGAGCGGGCCGTTCCGAAAGTCCAGTTCTGAGCTTCGCCAGGGCGCGGGCAGGGGCCCGGGCACGGAAACGCTTCGGACCGGCCCATGCCGTTGGTGGTCTGCCGTTCAGCCGGCGACCGCGCCCGGGCCTCGTGTCACGTACCCACGCCCGTGCCCTGGCGCGCGCCCCACAATCCGTCGTGTCGGCTCACTCGAGCCGGCACGACGCC
>JBFJPA010000293.1:0-6378 GCA_041617355.1 Longimicrobiales bacterium | reverse complement strand
GCGAGCACGCGTGCGCCGCGCACGTCCACGATGGGCTGGGGCTCCGTCGGCATGTCGACGAAATAGGGCGGGTTCTTGATGTAGGTCGACGCATCGTCCCACTCGTACAGGTTCGACTCCGGCACGGGCAGCTTGCGCCACTGTTCATCGCCTTCGAACACGGAGGCGTACTGCTTGCGGAACATCTCGGGCCGGACCGACCTGGCGACCCAATCGCCGTTCTCCTGCTGCGTCGGCCACAGGTCCTTCAGGAAAACGGAGCGCCCCTGCTCATCCTGTCCGATCGGTTCGTTGTAGAGGTCGATGTCGATGCGGCCGGCGAGGGCGTAGGCGACGACCAGCGGCGGCGAGGCGAGGTAGTTCGCGCGCACTTCGGGGTTGATGCGTCCCTCGAAATTACGGTTTCCCGAAAGGACCGAGCAGACGTAGAGGCCACCCTGCTCGATCGCTTTCGAGATCTCGGGCGGCAGCGGGCCGCTGTTGCCAATGCACGTCGTACAGCCGTAGCCGACCAGGTTGAAGCCGAGGTTCTCGAGGAAGGGTGTGAGGCCGGCGTCGTCGAGGTAGTCCGTGACGACCTTGGAGCCGGGGGCCAGGCTCGTCTTCACCCACGGCTTCGTACGCAGGCCTCGCTCGACGGCCTTCCTGGCGACGAGCCCCGCCGCGATCATGACGGACGGATTCGACGTGTTCGTGCAGCTCGTGATGGCGGCAATGACGACGGCGCCGTCACACAGCTCGAACTCGTTGCCGCCGATCGTGCAGCGAACGCCTGGCCGGACGGAGGGCTGGACCGCCGCGACCGAGACCTCTCCGCCTTCGTTCTTCCAGCGCCCGACATCCTCCGGGTTCGGCTTGGCGCCGGCGGCGCCGATCGCCTGTTCGTAGGCGCGGTGGAACGAGGGCTTCACATCGGACAGCGCGATGCGGTCCTGCGGACGGCGCGGACCGGCCAAGCTCGGCTCGACGGTGCCGAGGTCGAGCGCCAGCGTGTCGGAGTACTCGGCGTCCGGCGAATCCTCCGTCCGGAACAGGCCCTGCTCCTTCATGTACGCCTCGACGAGCGCGACTTGCTCTTTGGACCGGCCCGTGAATTCGAGGTAGTTGAGCGTCAAGTCGTCCACGGGGAAGATGCCGCAGGTGGCGCCGTACTCGGGCGCCATGTTCGCGATGGTCGCGCGGTCGGCCAGCCGCAGGGAGGCGAGGCCGTGGCCGTAGAATTCGACGAATTTCCCGACGACGCCCTTCTGGCGGAGCATCTCGGTCACGCGCAGAACGAGGTCGGTCGCCGTCGCACCCTCGGGCAACTCGCCTTCGAGGCGGAAGCCGACGACTTGCGGGATCAACATGGACACCGGCTGCCCGAGCATGGCTGCCTCGGCTTCGATGCCACCCACGCCCCAGCCGAGAACGCCGAGGCCGTTCACCATCGTCGTGTGTGAATCCGTGCCGACGAGCGTGTCGGGATAGGCCTGTGCGGGGGCACCGTGCTTCGGCTCCGTACCGAACACGACGCGCGCGAGGTACTCCAGATTGACCTGGTGCACGATGCCGGTGCCCGGCGGCACGACCTTGAAGTTTTGCAGTGCACCTTGGCCCCAGCGCAGGAAGGCGTACCGCTCGTAGTTGCGCTCGTATTCTTTCTCGACGTTGTGAGCGAAGGCGAGTCGTGTGCCGAACTGATCGACCTGCACGGAATGGTCGATCACCAGCTCGGCCGGCTGGAGCGGATTGATCTTGTTCGGGTCTCCGCCCATCGCCTTCATCGCGTCGCGCATCGCGGCCAGGTCGACCACGGCGGGAACGCCCGTGAAGTCCTGCAAGAGGACGCGCGCGGGCGTGAACTGGATCTCGGCCTCCGAGACGGTCTTCGGCTGCCAGCGCGCGAGGGCGTCGATGGCGTCGGCGGCGTCGGGCACGCGGTCGGCGTGACGCAGCAGATTCTCGAGTAGGATCTTCAGAGAAAAGGGCAGCCGCGCCGTCTGATAACCGGCCTTTTCGAGTGAGTCCAGGCGAAAGATCTCGAAGCGCTTGCCGGCCGCCTGGAGACTGCCTCGCGAGTTACCGAAATCGTTGCTGGGCATTGCGTTTCCGTCCTCGTACGATGCGTGGTGCGTCCAGTCGGAGTGCATAATGGCGAACCCGCGCGCCGGAGGCTACCCGGCGCCACCTGCCTGTGCGGGTTGCCGCATCGTGGCGAGCCCCTACCTTGCGGCGCCGAGCCGTCGCCGGGACCCAGGCCGTCGCGGCCGGCACGGATCCGCCCCCACGCACGGAGGGACTCGCACCGTGTCCAACGCACGCACCGCCCGTCGCACGCACGGCTTCACGGAATCGGTGATTCGCGAGATGACGCGGATCGCGCGCGAGGCCGGCGCCATCAACCTCGCGCAGGGCTTCCCCGACTTTCCCGCGCCCGATGTCCTGAAGGAAGCGGCGTGCGCCGCGATCCAGCGGGACATCAACCAGTACGCGGTGACGTGGGGCACGCCCCGACTGCGCCGCGCACTCGCCGGCCGCTATGGCGAATGGTACGGGATGGACGTGGACGAGGCGCGCGAGATCACGGTCACGTGCGGCGCGACCGAGGCGATGGCCGCCGCACTGCTCGCCTGCGTCAATCCGGACGATGAGGTCATCGTCTTCGAGCCGTTCTACGAGAACTACGGACCGGACGCGATTCTGTGCGGCGCGCGGCCGATCTGGGTCCCGCTCCAGGGCACGGAGCCGCTCGACCTGGACCGGCTCCGGGCGATCGTCACGCCGCGCACGCGTGCGATCGTTCTCAACACGCCCAACAACCCGACGGGCCGCGTGTTCGACCGCGCGGAGCTGGAAGGCATCGCCGACCTGTGCCGCCAATACGATCTGCTCGCGTTCACGGACGAGATCTACGAGCACATCCGCTACGACGGCACCGAGCACATCCCGCTGGCGACGCTGGACGGAATGCGGGAGCGCACGGTCACGATCAGCGGCGCGTCGAAAACCTTCAGTGTGACGGGCTGGCGAATCGGCACGATCGTCGCGCCCGCGGATCTGACGGCTGCGATCCGCAAGGTCCACGACTTCCTGACCGTGGGCGCGCCGGCTCCACTGCAGGAGGCCATCGCGGCCGGTCTGGAAACGCTCGGACCCGAGTATTACGCCGGCCTCGCGCAGGATTACCGCGAACGTCGCGACATCCTGTACGCCGACCTCGTCGCCGCCGGCTTCCGTTGCACGCCGCCGGCCGGCGCGTACTACATCCTCGCTGACTTCTCGGAGCTCAGCGAGCGCGGGGACGTCGACTATGCGGGCTGGCTGGCCCGGGGCGGGACGGAGGCGGGCGCCGGTCCGGGCGTCGCAACCGTGCCGGGCTCGAGCTTCTTCCACCGTCCGGCGGACGGCCGGTCGCTGGTGCGGTTCGCGTTCTGCAAACGCGCGGAGACGCTGCGCGCCGCTGGAGAACGGCTGCGTCGGATCGCGCGGGAGTCGCGCTAGCCGGGCGGGGCCGGCCGCGCCACGGGTCTCACCGACCACAGCAGCAGCGCCGCCGCGATCAGGTTTGCCGCGAGGATGGGCGCATCCGGCGGCACACCGGGATGACCGCGCACCCAGTTCACCAGAATGCCTATCCCTGCTCCGGTCAGCGCACTGGGTCCACGCAGACGGAACTGGGGCCAGCCTGGCACGACGGAGAGGCCCAGACCCACCAGGACGAGGAGCAGGCCGATCGGTGCCAGCCAGTACCCCGCGAAGTAGAGTGGGGCGGCACCCGCCACCACACCCGCGAGGTCGGCCAGGAAGCCGAAGGCGACGAGTCCGGGGCCCCATGCGCGGGGCGGAAATCTAAAGGTCTGCCGCGCGGCGACCGAAGCTTCGGGAAACCTGTTCAACGGGTGGACCCCCTCGGGGCCCGCCCGCGTCCGCTCGGGCGCTTCGAGCCCCGCTGAATGCAAGAGGAGATGCCATGAAACGAGCCGCGTTCACCGTGCTCGCCATTCTGGCCGCCGCACCATCGATCGGTTCCGCCCAGGGCGTCCTGTCCTCGGAGCCGGTTTGGGGTGCGCGCGTGCGCGTTACCCCGTTCGTGGGCCAGGCCCCGAGCGTGAGCCGGAACGAGCGCTGGGTCGTGCTGACCGGCGGCGATGTCAGCTTCGGTGAGTTCGATGTCGATCTCGCGTCCGGGCCGGCGCTCGGCGCATCGGTCGATGCCCGCCTCGTCGAGCGCATCGGGCTCATCGGCTCCGTCACCTATATCTCGCGCGGCCAGACCCGTGAGTTCTCGTTCCTCGACGGCGAGTTCTTCGTGAGCGAAGGCAGCACCTTCCTCACCGGCAAGCTCGCGCTCGCGCTTCGCTTGCGCGAGGCCGAGTCGGATTTGCAGCTGCGCCGCCTGACGGCCACCGTGTTCGCGGGTCCGGCCCTCGTGCGCGAATCGCCCTCGTCCGACCCGTCGGTCAACCCCGCGCTGCGCGGCTCGCTCAACCACTGGGCCGCCAACTTCGGCGTGGACGGCGAGATCCCGATGGGCGACGGCCGACTCGCGCTGCAACTCGGCCTCGAAGACTATTACACGTTCTGGAACACGACCGAGATCGCGCGCCGCAACGATCGCGTGTTCGCCCAGTCTGGCCTCACGACGCAGTCCACCCTCGAATCCAACGCGTCGCACCAGCTGCTCATTCGCCTCGGCCTGTCCGTCCGCTTCCAGTAACGGAACGGGTCGCGGGGCACAGGTAAGGGCACGTTCACGTGCACGGGTCTCGGGCCCGTGCACGTTCTTCTTTTCCAGCAGGACGTCCGTATCCCGCGCCCCCCGGCAATCCGCTTTTCCCTAGTCCGTTATCCGCCGTCCGTTGCCGTTGATTCGTTTTCCGTTGCACGTGGCCGCGCCCGTGCCCCTGCCCGCGCCCCGCTACCCGTGTGCGGCGCCGACAGGCGCGGCACACCCCGCATCATCGTTGCGCACGTCATTGACCCGCGTCGACACGGGGTACGCGTCGAGCGCCGGCGGTGTTGCCCGCAGCACGTCGGCGAGCGTGTCGCGCGGCGTTTCGCGGGCGAGCCAGGCGCTGCGGGCTTCACCATCGAGGATGAGCGGCATGCGGTCGTGGATGCCGCGCACGACGCCCACGGCGGGCACGGTCAGGATGGCGACGGTCGCCTCGCCTTCGTCGGCCTCGCCCTCTCGACGCCGATCCCAGAGCGCCGCCATCGCGAGGAGTCGGCCGTCGGGGCGATGGATGCGTTGCGGCTGCTTGCGGCCGTCTGCCCGTTTCCATTCGTAAAAGCCATCGGCAGGGATGAGGCAGCGGCGCCTCTCGAGCAGTCGGGGCGCGGTCCGGTGGGCGCCCTCCGCGCGCAAGTTGACGAGCGGTTTGGCCTTGCCGCGCCAGCCTGGCACGAGGCCCCAGAGCAGCCAACCGGCACGCGGCCCGTCCGGCCCTTCGGCGACGGCGAGGATCGTCTGGCCGGGCGCGATGTTCCAGCGTGGCTCGTATTCGGGCGGCACACCGATGCCGAACTCTTCGTAGAGCCGTTCGGCGTCGGCTGTCAGTGTGAAGCGTCCGCACATGGCTAGCGCGCGATCTCGGGCAGCAGCTCGGTCGCGATGTCGAAGCCCTCGACCAGCGCAACGGCGTGCGGCCGCAGCTCGACACAGAGCGCGTTGACTTCGTCGCGGATCGCGCGTGCCTTCGCGCCTTCGAGCAACCCCTTCTCCAGGAACCAGCCCTGATCTCCCTCGATGCGGTCGAGGCCGTGCAGCGCGGCCACGAGCTCGAGGACGGGTCGGAGCCGCGCGTCCTCGCAGCGGCCGAGCCCGTCGTTCATGCGCTCGACGATTCGCCGTTCGACGTGCGCGCGCGCCAGTGCGACCGCGTGATCCTGGCACGCGTTCAGCGCCGCGAACGAATCTTCACCGTCATCGATGCGGCGCTTCAACCGTCGAGCCAGAGTCCCCAGCAGGCGTTCCTCGCGCCAACGCAGCACGCCCGCGTGAAACGCCGGGTCGCGCAGGTGCGCGCGATCGGTGCGCCGTCCGGTCACGGGATTCCAGGCGGCCAGCTCGTTGGCGGCACGGCCACCGACGTAGCGCAGGACGCCCCACAGGCTCAGCTCGCCGAACTGCTCCCGGTAATCGGTGAGCAGACCTTTCGTCACGAGCTGCAGCAGGACGGTATTCGCCCCTTCGAAGGTCGTGAAGATGTCAGTGTCGGCGATCAGCGCGGGCAGGCGGCTCTGGGCAAGGTAGCCCTGTCCGCCGCACGCCTGCCGGCAGTCGTGCAGCGTGGTCGCCGCGAAGGCCGAGGCCTGTGCCTTGAAGCCGGCAGCGAGGGCCTCGATCTCTTGCGACGGCGGCCCGGCGCGACCGGCGTACTGCGTGACCAGGTC
>JBFJPA010000292.1:0-6395 GCA_041617355.1 Longimicrobiales bacterium | reverse complement strand
TGGGGCTGGGGCTGGGGAACGGATAACGGCAAACGGCAAACGGCAACGGCAAACGGCAACGGCAACGGCAAACGGCAACGGCAAACGGCAACGGCAAACGGCAAACGGCAAGGAAAGAAGGGATTGGGGCGACGAGTGGAATTCCCACGCAGGACGAAAGACCGGACGATGCAGGGAACGCGCACACGTAACGTGGCGGCGAAGCCGGGCTGGAGCCGGGAACGGTGGACCACCCGGCCAGCCCCAGCCCTAGCCCCAGCCCCAGCCCGGTGGCAAAGGAGCACGCAGTGCGACTGAGCCACGTCAAGAAATCGTTTGCGGGGTCGGGCTTCGTCGACCCGAAGGTGCTCGCGCGGATCGACAACCTCGAGCTCGTGGCGAAATACGTCGTGGACGGGTTCATCAACGGGCTGCACCGCTCGCCGTACCTCGGGCTATCGCTCGATTTCGCCGAGCACCGGCAGTACATGCCGGGCGACGACATCCGCCGCATCGACTGGCGCCTGTACGCGCGCACGGACCGATACTACGTGAAGGAGTACGAGGCGGACACGAACGCCAACTTCGTGGCCGTCCTGGACGTGTCCCGCTCGATGGACTACGCGAGCCGGGGCATCTCGAAGCTGGATTACGGGCGGTACCTGGCCGCGTCGCTGGCGTACTTTTCCAGCGAGCAACGCGACCGCGTCGGACTGGTCACCTTCGACGACGACATGCGCGCCTACGTGCCGCCCTCCGCGAAGCACCTGGAGGTGGTTCTGCACACGCTGGACCGCGTCGAAGCGAGTCGCCCGGGCTCGCTCAAGGCACCGCTGCAGAAGGCGACCGAGAGCCTGCGCCGGCGCGGGATCATCGCGCTCATCTCGGATTTCTATGCCGAGCCCGAGGCCGTTTTCGACGCCGTCAAGCCACTGCGTGCACGCGGCCACGACGTGATGGTGTTCCACCTTCTGGATCCGGCGGAGATCGAGTTCCCGTTCGACGAGGCGGCCAGCTTCGAGGACCTCGAGAGCGGCGAGAAGATCCCGATCGTGCCGGAGACCCAGCGCGCGAAGTACCGTGAGCTGATCCAGAGCCACGTCGCGGCGCTGAACAAGTTGTTCAAGGAAGCGCAGATCGAGTACGGCCTGTTCGACACGGCGACACCGCTCGATTACGCGCTCTTCACATATCTCTCGAACCGCGAGCGGCTGAGCCGCATTCGCTGAAGCATGGGATTCCTCGCTCCGCTCTTCTTTGTCGGTCTGGCCGCGCTCGCGGTGCCGATCCTGGTGCACCTGTTCCAGCGGGAGCGGCGCGAGCCGGTCCGCTTCCCGTCGCTGATGTTCCTGCGGCAGGTCCCGTACAAGTCGGTCCGGCGCCGGCGCATTCGGAACTGGCCCTTGTTCCTGCTGCGGAGTCTTGCGGTCGCCTTGCTCGTGATTGCGTTCGCGCGTCCGTTCTTCGACCGTGACCTGGCCGCGATCGGCACGCTCGACGATGCCCGCGAAGTCATTGTGTTGCTCGACCGTTCGTACAGCATGGCATACGGCGACCGCTGGGATCGTGCACTCGAGTCCGCTCGCTCCGTCGTGCAGGGGCTGCGCCCCGAAGATCGCGCCACACTCGTCGCATTCGACGGCGCCGCGGCCACGCTCACCCAGCCCGGCGCCGACGCGGGCCGGCTGCTCAACGCGCTCGACACGTTGAAGCCGGGGGCCGGCATCACGCGATTCACGCCTGCCTTCAAAGTTGCACAGGGCTTGTTGGCGGGATCGGAGCGGCCGCGCGGCGAGGTCGTGCTGATCAGCGATTTCCAGCGCAACGCCTGGGACGGCGATGTCGGGGCTCGCCTGCCCGCGGGCTCCGAGCTCCTGGCGATGCCGGTCGGCGATTCGGCCGCGACGAACGCAGCGGTCGCCGCCGTCGATTTCCGACGCGAGACCGTCGGCGACCGCGAGCGCGTGACCGTGCTCGCACGCATCGCTTCGCGCGGTGGGATGGCGCGCGAGTTGCCCGTGATCCTCGAGCTGAACGGGCGGGAAGTGCAGCGCCAGACGGTCCGCATCGAGGGCAGCGGTGCGACCGGCGTCGAGTTCCAGCCGATCACCGTGGACGCGACGGAATCGCGCGGCACGGTCCGCATCAGCGGCGATGCGTTGCCGGCGGACGACGCATTTCACTTCTCACTCTCCGCAGGACAGGCGATTCGGGTGCTGGTCGTAGACGGCCGCAGGAACGACGCGAGCCTGTACCTGCAGCGGGCGCTCGCGATCGGACAGAGCCCGATGTTCCGCGTCAACGCCATGCCCGCCGCCCGCCTGCGGGCGTCCGATGTCAGCGACGCAGCCGTCGTCGTCCTCAATGACGTGCCATTCCCGAGCGGCGAGACGGGACGGCGCATCCGCACGCTCGTCGAACGCGGTGGCGGCCTGCTCGTCGTGGCCGGCGATGCCGCGGCGTCGGGCTGGGCCGAAGCAGCCGAGTTGCTGCCGGGTACACCTGGCGACGTCCGGGACCGGGGCACGGCCGGCGGCGGGATCGGTTACATCGATTACAGCTCACGCGTGTTCGAGCTGTTCCGTGCGCCGCGCAGCGGCGATTTCTCCGGTGCCCGGTTCTACCGCTATCGCTCGTTGGGCGGCACGCTGCAGGAAGGCGTCCTCGCCCGCTTCGACGATGGCACGCCGGCGCTCCTGGAACGGCGTTTCGGCGAGGGCCGCGTCCTGGTCTGGGGCTCGACGCTCGACACGTACTGGACCGACCTGCCGCTCCAGCCCGTGTTCCTGCCGTTCATCCATCAGATCGTCCGCCACGCCGCCGGGTACGCCGAGCCGCGGCCCTGGTTCGCAGTCGGCGAAGTTGTCGAGCTCGGACGGCGGGGCGCCCAGGTCCACGAGCCCGCGGACGCGGATTCCGCAGCGGCCCGCCCGGCCGCACCGTCCACATGGTTGGTCATCTCACCGTCGGGGCGGCGTCTCGAGCCGGAGAACGGGTTGCTCCGCCTGGAGGAGTCCGGGTTCTACGATGTGCGCCCGGCGCGCGGCGGCGAGGGTGAGGCGTTCGCCGTGGCTGCGAACGTCGATCTTACGGAGTCGGAGCTGGCCACCATGGAGCCGGCCGCCCTGGCCGCGGCCGTCGCGCCGCCGGCCTCGGCCGGGACGCGCCTGACCCGCACGGCCGCGCCGTCCGCGGCGGAGCGGGAGCGCCGGCAGTCCCTCTGGTGGTATCTTCTCATTGGAGTGTTCGTGCTGCTGGCAGCCGAAACGGCGTGGTCCAACCGGCCACGGCGGGGGGCTGCTCGCACACGTGAGGCACAGGGAGGCGCTGCGTGAGCATGATTCTGCGGAACCAAACCGGAGGCTACGAAGGCCTGCTCGACGTCATTGCCCACGTTCGCCGGCGCTGGCGCCTGAAGCTCGCGCTCCGCGGTGCAGCACTCGTCACCATCACCGGCATCGTCGCCTTCGTCATTTCCGCGTTCCTGCTCGAGAAGCTCGGCTTCTCGGCGGGCGCAGTCCTCGGCCTGCGCGCCGCGCTGATCGCGCTCGTGGCCGTCATCGCCGTGCGGTACCTGTTCCTACCGCTGTTCCGACGCGTGTCCGACGAGCAGGTCGCGTTGTACCTCGAGGAGCACGAGCCGTCGCTGGACGCCGCGGTCCTGAGCGCGGTCGAGCTGGACGACAACCGGATCGCGACGGCCGCCGCGCTTTCGCCCGGCCTGGCGCGCCGCACCATCGAGCTGGCCATCGAGAAGTGCCGGGCCGTGGACGATGGCGACCGCATCGAGGCGCCCGACCTGCGCCGCTTCGGCACGCTCCTCGCCGTCTCCGCCGTGGCCGCCCTCGCGCTCACCGTGTTCCGGCCGGGCTTCCTGCGCCACGGCGCCGATGCGTTGCTCTTCCGGCCCGCGAGCGCCGCGAGCCCGTACCGCATCGATGTGACGCCCGGCAACGTGACCATCGCGCGCGGCGCCGACCAGATCGTGGGCGCACGCCTCCACGGCTTCCTCTCCGATTACGCCGAAGTCGTCGTCCGCACGGGTGTGGATTCCGCGTTCCAGCGCGTGCCGATGGTCGAGGCCACGGACTCCGGTGCGTTCGAAGTCATGCTGTTCGCGATCGGCGAGAACACGGATTACTACATCGAGTCGAACGGCACGCGCTCCGCCGTGTTTCGCATTACCGTGGCCGATCTGCCGTACGTGAAGACGCTCGTCCTCGAGTATCACTTCCCGGCGTACACGGGGCTCGATCCACGCGTCATCGAGCCGGGCGGCGACATCGCCGTGCTGGCCGGCACGCGCGTGCGCGTCATTGCAACGCCGACCGTGCCCGTCGAGTCCGGATCCGTCGTCATCGAAGGCGTCGGCTCCGTGCCCCTGGCGCCGGCGGGCGATGGCACACTGACCGGCGAGTTCCGCGTCGACCAGGACGGCTTCTATCACCTCGAGTTCCCGGACCGTACCGGCAAAGCGCTCGTCGGCTCGCCGCAGTACACGATCGACGTGCTGACAGACCTGCCGCCCACGGTGAAGTTCGCGAAGCCGGGCCGCGACACGCGTGTCTCCTCGATCGAGGAAGTCTTCGTCGAGGTGCAGGCCGAGGATGACTACGGCATCGCCGACGTCGAGCTGGTCTTCTCCGTCAACGGCGAAGCCGAGAAGACGCTGCCGCTCTACGACGGTGCTCGCGTCCTCAAGGAAGTCTCCGCGGGTCACACGTTCTACCTCGAGGACATGGAGCTCGCGCCCGGCGACCTCGTCGCCTACTACGCGCGAGCCCGTGACAACGCGCCCGGCGGGCAGCGGAAGGAAGCGACCAGCGACATTTACTTCCTGACCGTGCGGCCGTTCGGCATGGAGTACCGACAGGCGGAGCAGCCGCCCGGTGGCGGCGGTGGGGGTGGCGGCGGCGAGCCGGAAGGCCGCCTGTCCGAGCGGCAGCGCGAGATCGTGGCGGCCACGTTCAACATCCTGCGCGACAGCGCGCGTACGGCGGTGGATGACCTCCGCGAGAACGTCGTCACGGTCGCCCTCGCGCAGGAACAGTTGCGCGAGCAGGCACTCACGCTCGCCGAGCGCATCCGCAATCGCGGTGTGGCCGGCGACTCCAGCTTCGCGAAGATCGCCGAGCTGCTGCCGCAAGCGGCCGCCGAGATGGAAAAGGCCGCGGCAACGCTGCGCAAGACGACGCCGACCGATGCGCTGCCGCCCGAGCAGAAAGCGCTGCAGCTACTGCAACGTGCGGAAGCGATCTTCCGCGAGGTGCAGGTCAGCTTCCAGCAGCAGCAGGGGGGTGGCGGCGGAGGCGGTACGCCCAACGCCGAGGATCTGGCCGACCTCTTCGAGCTCGAGCTCGACAAGCTGCGCAATCAGTACGAGACGGTGCAGCGCGGCGAGCGCGAGCAGGCCGACAATACCGTCGACGAGACCCTCGAACGTCTGCGCGAGCTGGCCCGGCGCCAGCAGCAGGCGGCCGAACGCATGCGCCAGCTCGGGCGGCAAGGCGGCGGTGGCGGCGGTTCCGCCGACCAGCAGCGACAGCTCGCCGATGAGACCGAAGAAGCGGCGCGCCAGCTGGAACGGCTCGCCCGCGAGCAGTCGCGTCCCGAGCTGCAAGAGACCGCGCGCCGGCTGCGCGAGGCGGCCGAGGCCATGCGCCGCGCTGCCGCCGACAACCGCACGGGCAACGGCGCGACCGAGGCGAGCCGCGCGCTCGAACGCCTCGAAGAGGCACAGCGCAGACTCGAGCGGAACCGCTCGCAGGCCCTGCAGCAGCGCGCCCAGGACATCGCGGAGCGCGCGCGCGAGCTCGCGCAAGAACAGCGCGATGTGGCCGATCAGATGAGCCGGCTGCCTAACGCGGCAGATCGCGCCGAGCGCGCGCGGCGACTCATCGAACAGAAGGACCGTCAGGCCGCGGACGTCGCCAACCTCGAACGCGAGATCGACCGCCTGGCACAGGACGCGCGCGCTGAGCAGCGCGACGCCGCCCGCGAGCTGCAAGAAGCGTCGAACAGCATCCGCGACAACCAGCTCAAGGAGAAGATCCGTTACTCGCGCGCACTCACGCAGCCCGGCGCGGATCCCGACTACACGCGTGCTCTCGAAAACGAGATCGGCAACAACCTCGGCGAGATCAGCGAGCGGCTCGACCGCGCTGCACGGGCCCTGGGTGAAGCCGCGGAGGATCGGTCATCCGAACGACTCGACCAGGCCCGCAACCTCGCACGTGGCATCGAGTCCATGAACGAACGATTGCGCGGAGAGAGCCAGCGGCGCCTCGGGCAACGAGGGCAACAGGGAGAGGGACAGGAACAGCAGGGCCAGCAGGGCCAGCAGGGCCAGCAGGGCCAGCAGGGTCAGCAGGGCCAGCAGGGCCAGCAGGGTCAGCAAGGCCAGCAAGGCCAGCAGG